>NZ_JBICZB010000134.1:0-9305 GCF_043201815.1 Kitasatospora sp. NPDC048296 | reverse complement strand
CCGGCATGCCACCCGGCGACCGCCAGGCAGTCAACAACTGGATCCAGGGACTGCTGGACGACCCGGCCTTCCAGCGCTGGCGCGCCACCCACCCCAGCTCCACCGATCCGCCCACCGACGCCGAGCTCAACCAGTACCTCAACTGGCGCCACGCACAGGGGATGGCGGACCCGGCCCCGACCCTGCCCGGCGCGCGGGCGGACCTCCCGGTGGACGCCGGACCACTCCCGGCACTCCCACCGGAGGAACCGGCACCGCTGCTCCCGGCCCTGCCGCCCGGCCCCGAGCCACCGGACGAAGGACCCAGCCAGGACGCCCAGCCCATACCCGACAAGCCCACCGCTCCCGCCGACCAGCCCACCGCTCCCGCGCCCGCGCCGCCGCCCGCACCCGACCCCGCCCAGGCGATCCGGAACCGGCTCCAGGCGCTGAGCGACGCCAACTACTACGACCCCGACCCCGACCACCCGTCGAACTACTGGCAGCGGCTGCAGGGCCTGCTCGACAACATCGACCCGGCCAAGGGCCTCACGCCCGACCAGCTGCAGACCATCACGGACCTGGAGAAGAACCTCCAGGACGCCGACACGAAGGGACTGGAAGCCCGCAAGACGGCCCGCGACGACGGAATGAAGAAGCTCCTCGCCGCCGGCACCAAGCGGGACCAGGACTACACCGACTACCTGCACCAGCTCGACGGCATCCAGGCCCACGAGAACTACCTCAGCAACCAGATCGACCACCTCCCGCCCGGCCACTTCGACGCGGCCAACCGGGTCCTGCAGACGATCGAGTCCGGGCCCCCCGGAAGCGACACCGCCGACAAGCTGCGCCAGCTCACCACCGCCGTGTTCAACCAGACCCAGGGGCAGTCGATGGCGGCAGCAGCCGCGGCTGAGCAGGACGCCATCGCCGCGCAGGAGCACGAGGCCGGTGCCCAGGGCATGGAGCACCTCGCCATCGCCGCAGGCATCCTGACCGGGCCGTTGGCCATCGCCGCCGGAGCAGCGACCGCTGCGCAGGTCGGTGCCATCAACCTCGTCAGCCAGGCCGTGCCAGGCGCGGGGATCGGCTACCAGCAGGGCGGGCTGCCGGGGGCGCTCTGGGGAGTGGCCAGCGCGACGCTTCCGGTCAACACGCTGCGGGCCGCCTACCAGGCCACCATCGGCCAGGTGATCGACCCCAACGCGGCCCCGGCCGCCGGCGTAGGCTCGATCGCGATGGGGTTCGCCAAGGACGTCTTCAACGCCCTGACGCTGTCCGCCGTGGGCATCGACAACATCGGGCCGGCCGCCACCCCGGCGGTTCCCGCCCCCTCGAAGTCCATTCCCACCGGCCTCGCCCGCGCCCCCGCGCCGGAGCCGCCGCCCCCGCCGCCCCCGTCCCAGTCGCTGTCCCGGACTCCCGGTACTCAGGGCATCACGGACATCAACGCCTTCGCGGCCGGCGTCAACGGCGGCGGTCCGTCCTGGAAGCCGGTCGGTTACACGAAGACGAGCCTCTTCACCGACACCGGCCAGAGCATTTCGCCGAAGGACTGGGATCCGATCACCACGGCGACGAACTGTCCGAACTGCACCCTTGTGGGCGACGCGAAACTCGCGGGTATCCCCATGCCGCCCGCCCCGCCCGGGAACGGCCTGACGCCGGCCCAGATCGAGACGATCTTCAACCAGCCGGTTCCGCCTGGAACGCCCCCGCCGGCGCCGGGCACGCTGGGCGGCAGCTGGGCCATGCAGTCCTCGCGGGAGGACATCAAGAACTTCGTGCAGCAGAGCTGGGGGCCCGGTTCGAGGGGCGTCGTCGTCGCCAGCCGCGGGGACGATCTGCCGGGGCACATCTTCAACGTGGTCAACGACGGCGGCACCGTGAAGTTCATCGACTTCCAGAGCGGTGCCCAGGCGAAGTTCATGGGTCAGGGATACGTGGCCTTCGGCGTGATCCAGACAGGGAGGTGACGGCCGTGGTCGATCTCCCGCAGGCCCGTCGCACGGCAGCCGAGTACGTGCAGAATCTCTCGGTCGGTATGCGGACCGAGTTGGCCGTCGTCGACGCGAACACCAAGGACGAGGGATGGTGTTGGGTCTTCTTCCCCGACACCCGCAAGCATCTGGAGAGTGGGGAGGACCGCGACCGGCTGGTGGGGGTCGGTCCGCTCGCCGTCGTCCGTGAGACAGGCTCCCTCTTCCCGCTCAGCAGTGGCACACCGCTCGCCGAGGCGCTCGCCCAACTGCGCTCGTCGGCCGACGCAGCGCGCCCCGCCCCGATACCCAGGGGGCTCACCCGGACCGTTCCGCTCAACCGGGCCGAGTTCGGACCGCTGGTCGGCGAGCTCGGGCTGCCGCCGCCGGCCCTGCTCTCGCCGCTCCCCGACCTGCTGTCGCCCGGCGACCAGGGCGGGCGGGGCCCCGCCCGCGTGGCCGACGAGATCCTGCGGGACATCCGGGTTCTGCCGGAGACCACCGTACGCCGGGCCTTCGCCCCGCTGGCCGTTCCCGACCGCGTGGTGGACGCCCGCAGTGCCCTGTTCGATGCCGCGCCCTCCCCGTGCAGGCTGTACTCCTCCCGCCGCGTCGGCGAGCTGTTCACCGGCCTGCGGCCCTCGCTCGACCACGACTACGAGGTGCTGACCCCGTACGCCGAGGACGACCTCGTCGAGTGGGTGCAGGGGCAGCTGCAGTTCTCTGCGGCCGTGTCGATCCCGCCACCGCAGGAGGAGATGGACGCGGAGCAACTCGCCTTCCTGCTCGCGCTGGTCGATGCGTTCAAGGGCGGGTTCGTCGGTTCCTACGCACGTCGGCGGGCCGAGCCGGCACCGATCACGCTGTCGGCGGCCGATGTGCTGGACGCCCAGAGCGGCGCCGCCCTGGTCGCAGACCGGCGCTGGCTCGCCCGGGCCGTCGGGGAGCTGTTCGCGCTGCTCGCCCACCCGGGCGGACGCACCGGTGTGACGCTGCCGGTGTTCACGCCGGAGATCGCCGAGCGGGAGCTGCGCCGGTACGTCGAGGCCGGACACCTCCAGCCGGTCGACGGCACTGAGCCACCGCGCTACGAGCCGTCGCTAGCCTTCACGATGTTCGCCGCCTCGCTCTCCACCTGGATCAGCACCCTGTCGCTGCACGACATCCAGCTCGTTGGCTGGGCGGACGACCGGCCCGTCGGGCAGGAAGAGCTGCTGCTCTTCATCGTGACCCAGTCGGTGCTGTGGGCCCTGCTCAGCCAGGGACTGACCAGGGCCCCCGCCGGCTGGTCCGGCATCCGGTTCGCGCTGCGGGCGCTCGATCTCGCGGAGGCGGCCGTGGTGACCCGGGACTTCCTGCTTTCCATCCCCGAGGTCACGCTGCCCGAGCAGGTCTACGAGCCGGCCGCAGCCTGGGTACCGGCCTCCCGACAACCCGCGCCGCCGCGGCCGTCCCCACCGCGCGTCGGCGGGCCTTGGACACCGACCCACCTGGTCCCGCAGGGCGGCATGTCCGCCTGGGTCGCGCCCGATCCCACCCTGGATCCGGTGACCAGGATCGACGCGCGGGTCGAGCTTCAGCTACTGGAACGCGCGGGCGACTGGGCGCACATCGTCTGTTCCAACGGCTGGTCGGCCTGGGTCGATGCTCGGGCGATGGAGGAACTTCCGAGCCGCCCACCAAAGTAGGGCGTGCGCCGAACGGGGGGCTGTGCGAGTAGGCCTGCTACTGACCCGGGGCCGGACGGACCGGGTGCTTACTCATGATCGACACCCGGTTGAAGGCGTTGATGGCGATCGCGACCCAGATCACCGCCGAGATCTCCTCCTCGGTCAGCGTCTCGCGCGCGACGCCGTAGGCGGCCTGCTGCAGGGCCGCGTCCGAGGGAGTCGTGGTCGCCTCGGCCAGCGCCAGCGCGGCGCGCTCCCGCGCGGTGAACAGTTCCGTGTCCCGCCAGGCCGGCAGCACGCCCAGCCGCTGGGCGGTCTCGCCCTCACGCAGCGCGGCCCGGGTGTGCACGTGCAGGCAGTAGGCGCAGCCGTTGATCTGCGACACCCGCAGGTTGACCAGCTCCACCAGCCGCCGGTCCAGTCCGGCCTCCGCCGCGACCGCCCGCGACGCCTCGGCGGCCGCGAGCTGCGCCCGGTAGGCCGTGGGGCTCTGCTTGTCGATGAAGACCCGCCGCTCCACCGGGACGACCGTCACGTCACTCACCTGGACTCCTCCACCCGCTTGCTGTTGCCTGTCACTGTGCCATGTCATAATAGTTGAATCTGGAACTATCCGCCACCATTCTCCACCGTGGGAGGGATCACCACCGTGAGCACCGCAGAGACCGAGCCGCGCCCCGCCGCTCAGCCGCAGGACCCGCAGGTGGAGGTCCTGACCGCCCGGGACGTCCCGCTCGGCGGACCTCGCGCGATGACCGTCCGCCGCACCCTGCCGCACCGCTCGCGCCGGATGATCGGCGCCTGGTGCTTCGTGGACCACTACGGCCCCGACGACGTCGCGCGCACGGGCGGGATGGACGTCGCCCCGCACCCCCACACCGGCCTGCAGACGGTCAGCTGGCTCTTCACCGGCGAGATCGAGCACCGTGACAGCCTCGGCGTGCACGCCTTCGTCCGCCCCGGCGAGCTCAACCTGATGACCTCCGGCCACGGCATCTGTCACTCCGAGGTCTCCACCCCCGCCACCACCGTCCTGCACGGCGTCCAGCTCTGGGTCGCCCTGCCCGACGAGCACCGCCACACCGCCCGCGACTTCCACCACCACAGCCCCCGACCGGTCCCCCTCGACGGCGGCGAGGCCCGCGTCTTCCTCGGCACCCTGGCCGACGACACCTCCCCCGTCCCGACCTTCACCCCCCTCCTCGGCGCCGAACTCACCCTCCACCCGCACGCCACCGTCACCCTCGCCCTCGCCCTCGACCCCACCTTCGAGCACGGCGTCCTCGTCGACCACGGCGACCTCCGCCTCGCCGGAACCGCGCTGCACCCCGCCGATCTCGGCTACCTCGCGCCCGGCCCCACCACCCTGACCCTCACCAACACCGGCGACACCGAGGCCCGCCTCATCCTCCTCGGCGGCACGCCCTTCGAGGAGGAGATCGTCATGTGGTGGAACTTCATCGGGCGGTCGGACGACGATATTACCCAAGCCCGCGAGGACTGGATGGACTCCGCGAACTCCGGCCGCTTCGGCGAGGTCCATGGCTACCCGGGCGACCGCCTGCCCGCCCCGGAATTCCCCGGCACCCCGCTGAAGCCGCGCGGACGCGTGCGCTGACCTGCACGTTCGATGGGCGAGGTGTGCGGTGACCCAAGCCACCGCGCCCCCGCCCAAGCCATCCCCCGCACACTCCGGACAGGCCCCGCTCGATGCTCGCCACCGCGCTCGACGCATCACACGGTTCGACCATCCGTGACAGCGTCCGACAGGACCAATGCTGACCCAATGCTGACTTTACTGACGAATCGTCAGGCAAGATCGGATGCTTGGCACGCGCACCGCGACTGGCACGTCCGCGGGTGGCGGGCGGCAGATGGCGCGTGAGAGCGGAGAGTACGGCGCGGTCTGCCCACGACATCCATGGCCGCCCGACCTGGCGGCGGAACAAGGCGACCTCGTGACGCAGGGCGAGGATCTCGGCGTTTCTCGCAGCTGACAAGTGCCCCAGTAGTGTCAGCCAGTCCAACACCCGGCAGAAGATCAAGTACAGCAGTCACAGACCCACGAACCGCGATCATGCCCGTAAGGCGACCGCTTGCAAAGCCGCTACTCAGCCACCGCACGGCAGTAGAGACACCCTTCAGGGTCCAGCACACTCAACCAGCAGCCCGCGACATCGCCCTGCAGGCAGCGGAATAAGCAGCCAGCGCGACCCCAGCCGACTCCTCCGTCGCACCTACGCGTACGGGTCGCGCAACAGCCAGGGCTCAGATGGCTGATCGCCTTATGACTCAGCTCGTTTGCACCCGGTATCTGGATCCAGCTGGCCTCGTTGTCGGGGGCCTTCGTCCTCAACCCCTTCACCCACCCCGAGCCCACCGGCCCGGAGGCGCTGGAGCTGGTCGAGGACGGCACCGCCGACGTGATCGCCTTCGGTGCGCTGTTCCTGGCCAACCCGGACCTGCCGGACCGGCTCCGCCAGGGCGGTCCGTTCAACACGCCCGACCGCGCCACCTTCTACGGCGGCGACGAGCGAGGCTACACCGACTACCCGACCCTGAACTGACCACAACGAACGGGCCGGCCCCTCACTGAGGGGCCGGCCCGTTCGTGTTCTGCCACCGACTGGTCGTCATCGAGGCGCTGATGTGCAGCACTTCGACAGCACGGCGGTGCTGCCGTCCACTCGTGCCTGGCGGCAGATCGCGTCACCCGGCCGTGGCCCGTCCGACGGCGGACGCCGATGCGACCGTCTCGCAGAGCTCGGCGAGCGCTTCGCGCCACGCGCATCTTGTGATGGTGAGCTCTCCCCCAGCCTTCACCCTGGGGGCACCTCCCGGCCCCCAGGCTGGCGGTGGGTGCCCATCGACGATGCCTATTCCAGCCGCAGGGCGGCCAGTTGCTGTGCGAAGGGCACGACGGCGGTCTCGTCGGCGGAGCGGACGCCGCCACCGGGGAGGTCCCGCATCAGCGCGGCCAGCTCGCGCGCCGCGCGGACGATGCGGGTGGGCAGGGTGTCGGTGAGCGGGTCGCCGTTGCCGCCCCAGTCCTCCGAGGCGGCGTACACGGCGGTGGGCACCACGACCGCGCGCAGGTAGGCGAAGAGCGGGCGCACTGCGTGGTCCAGGGCCAGTGAGTGGCGTGCGGTGCCGCCGGTCGCGGCGGTGAGTACGGGTTTGCCGGTGAGGGCGTCGTTGTCGATGACGTCGAAGAAGGACTTGAACAGACCGCTGTAGGAGGCGGCGAAGATCGGGGTGACGGCGATCAGGCCGTCCGCCGCGGTGACCGCCTCGACGGCCTCGGCCAGGGGGCGTGAGGGGAAGCCGGTCACCAGGTTGTCGGCGATGTCGGCGGCCAGGTCACGCAGTTCGACGATCCGCACGTCGATATCGCGCCCGTCCCGAACCAGTTGCTCCCGGAGGGCCTCGGTGAGCCGGTCGGCGAGCAGCCGGGTGGACGAGGGGACGCTCAGGCCGGCCGAGACGACCGCGAGCCGCAGAGGTCGATGGTTGCTCACTTGACGCTCTCCTCACGGTCGTTGAGGGCCAGGGTGTCGCGGTGGGCCAGCAGCGAGGCGTGGGTGGGGGCGTCCGGCACGTGGGCGGGGCGGCCGGTGGCGAATTCCTTGCGCAGGACGGGGACGACCTCCTCGCCGAGCAGGTCGAGCTGTTCCAGGACGGTCTTGAGCGGCAGCCCGGCCGCGTCGACGGCGAAGAGCTGGCGCTGGTAGTCGCCGAAGTGCTCGCGGAAGGTCAGGGTCTTGTCGATGACCTCCTGCGGGCTGCCCACGGTGAGCGGGGTCCGCTCCACGTACTCCTCCAACGACGGCCCGCCGCCCATGACGGGCGAGTGGTCGAAGTACGGGCGGAACTCCCGTACGGCGTCCTGGGAGTTCCTGCGCATGAAGACGTGGCCGCCGAGCCCGACGACGGCCTGCTCGGGGGTGCCGTGGCCGTAGTGGGCGTAGCGCTCGCGGTAGAGGTTGACCAGGCGCTGGAAGTGCTCCGTGGGCCAGAAGATGTGGTTGGCGAAGAAGCCGTCGCCGTAGTAGGCGGCCTGTTCGGCGATCTCGGGGCTGCGGATGGAGCCGTGCCAGACGAACGGCGGGATGCCGTCCAGGGGTCGGGGGGTGGAGGTGAATCCCTGGAGGGGGGTGCGGAAGCGGCCCTGCCAGTCGACCACGTCCTCGCGCCAGAGCTGGTGCAGCAGCGCGTAGTTCTCGATGGCGAGCGGGATGCCCTGGCGGATGTCCTTGCCGAACCAGGGGTAGACCGGGCCGGTGTTGCCGCGTCCCATCATGAGGTCGACCCGGCCGTCGGCCAGGTGCTGCAGCATCGCGAAGTCCTCGGCGATCTTCACCGGGTCGTTGGTGGTGATCAGGGTCGTCGAAGTGGAGAGGATGATCCGCTCCGTGCGCGCCGCGATGTGGCCGAGCATGGTCGTCGGCGAGGACGGCACGAAGGGTGGGTTGTGGTGCTCACCGGTGGCGAAGACGTCGAGGCCGACCTCCTCGGCCTTGAGCGCGATCGCGACCATCGACTTGATGCGCTCGTGTTCGGTCGGGATCCTGCCGGTGGTGGGGTCGGCGGTGAGGTCGCCGACGGTGAATATGCCGAACTGCACGTGGCTCTCCCGAGCGATGAGACAAAAGGGGTGGTGGGCGGGGCGGCTGCGAGGCCTGCCTCGACACGCGTGGATGACCGTCGTTCTGCGGCCGGCCGCCGTACCGCCCGGGACCGGCCGGTCGGGCTGGCCCCGGGCGGTACGGTCGACCGCCGACGGGTTCACTGCTGGGGCATGAGGCTCGCGACGATCGGGAGGATCTTGCCGCCGCGTTCGGTGGTCCAGTTCTGGGCCAGTTCGGCGAGGAGCTGGTTGGTGGAGGTGATGGTGGCGCCGGCCTTGTCCATGCGGCGGATGGCGATGTCGTCGGCCATCTTGGTGGGGGAGCCGCCGGCGTCGGCGACGACCTGGACCTGGTAGCCCTCCTGCAGGGCGGACAGGGTCGGGTAGACGGTGCAGACGTCGTTGGTGACACCGGCGATGATCAGGTTGCGGCGGCCGGTGGCCTTGACCGCGGCGCCGAAGTTCTCGTCGTCGAAGGCGTTGACGACACCCTGGCGCTTGACGCGCGCGGCGAACTCCTCGGGCGCGATCTCGGCGAGCTCGGACAGCAGCGGGCCCTGGGCGTACTCCTCCATCGAGGAGGTCAGGACCACCGGCATGCCGATGGCCTTGGCGGCCTTCGCCAGGCCGAGGGCGTTGCGCTTCATCTCCTCGAAGGAGGTGGAGCCGACCCATCCCATCGTGCCGACCTGGTGGTCGATGAGCAGCAGCGCGGCGTTGTCAGCGGTGAAGGACTGTACGGACATCGCGGACCTCTTCAGGGGTTCACATCAGCGGGGGGACGTTGTGCCGACCAGTCGGCGCCATCTGGCCCATCTTTATTGGTCGACCAATGTATGTCTCTCAGCGTACGTCACCCCCGGGCTATTCCCAAGGAAGGTGGGACACCGTCCGAGGTATGTCGCGGCCCGTTCGACCGCATGGGCGCCGGTGTCGCGTCACGGTGTCGCGAGTGAAGTTCCCCCGCTGAACTGGACAGCCTGATACTGGGACGGACGGTCCCGGAGGAAGCAGTTCAGGTAGTGAGTGGCAAGAGCAACATGAGCA
>NZ_JBICZB010000133.1:0-9741 GCF_043201815.1 Kitasatospora sp. NPDC048296 | reverse complement strand
AGGGCCGGGCGGATCATCCGATGCTGGGCGCGGTGGTGCGTCTGCCGCACTCCGACGGCCTGGTCTTCACCTCCCGCCTCTCCCTGCGCACCCACCCCTGGCTGGCCGACCACGCCGTCGGCGGCGTCGTCCTCCTCCCCGGAACCGCCCTGGTGGAGCTGGCCGTGCGCGCCGGTGACGAGGTGGCCACCGGGGTGCTGGAGGAACTGCTGACCGAGGCCCCGCTTCTCGTCCCCGAGCAGGGCGGCGTCCGGCTCCAGGTCGCCGTCGGCGGCCCGGACGAGCACGGCGCGCGGACCGTGGACGTCTACTCCACCCGTGAGGACGATGCGGACACCGGCGGCGCCGAGGTCTGGACCCGCCACGCCACCGGCCGGCTCGTCACCGAACCCACCGCGCAGCCCGCAGCGTTCGACTTCGCCGCCTGGCCCCCGCCCGGTGCCCAGCGGATCGAGCTGGACGGGATCCGCGCGGACCTGGCGGCGCGCGGTCACGAGCACGGTCCGGCGTTCCAGGGCCTGCGCGCGGCCTGGCAGCGCGGTGAGGAGCTGTTCGCCGAGGTGGCTCTGCCCGAGGAGCAGCGCGACAGCGCTGACCGGTTCGGCATTCACCCCGCCCTGCTCGCCGCCGCTCTGCACCCCGCCCTGCTGCCGGCCACCGGCAGTGCGGAGGACGGGGCGTGGCAGTCGGCCGGATGGCACGGCCTGGCCCTGCACGCTGCCGGTGGGACTGCTCTGCGGGTGCGGATCGGCCGGACGGCGGAGGCGGGCACGTTCTCGCTGACCGCCGCCGACGAGACCGGCGCGCCGGTGCTGACCGCCGAGGCGGTCACCCTCCGCCCGCTCCCCTCCGCCGAGTTGGCGGCGCTCGCGGGCGGCGCGGGCGACGGCGGACTCGGGCTGCTCCGGGTCGACTGGCTGCCGCTGCCCCAGCCGCCGCTGACGACGGGCGGCGCCGCTCACCGGGTGGCCGTCTCGACCCCTGAGCAGCTGTCGACTCTGGCGGCCGGTCCGGAGGTTCCGCAGGTCGTGGCGCTGGACGCCACCGAGGGCCAGGACGGTTCGACGGGTGTGCCGGCCCTGGTGTCGCGGGTCCTGGCGATGGTTCAGGCCTGGCTCGCCGAGGAGGCCCTGGAGGACGCCCGGTTGCTGGTGGTCACCCGCGGCGCGGTGCCCGCGGGCGGCGACACCGCGCTGACCGACCCGGTCGGTGCCGCCGTCTGGGGCCTGGTCCGGGCCGCCCAGGCGGAGCACCCCGAGCGGATCGTGCTTCTCGACCTGGACGCCGCCACGGCCGTCGGGTCCGCCGTCCTCGACCTGCCGCTGCTGGATGCGGTGCTCGCGAGCGGCGAGCCGCAGGTCGCGGTGGCCGGCGGAACTGCCCTGACCGTCCCCCGCCTGGTCCGAACCCGGCAACCCGCCACCGCCGAGCCCGAGCTGCTCCCGCTCGGCGCCGCCGACGGCACGGTGCTGATCACCGGTGGCATCGGGGCACTGGGCGCCCTGACGGCCCGCCATCTGGTCGAGGCCCACGGCGTCCGGCACCTGGTGCTGGCCGGCCGGCGCGGTCCGGACGCGGAGGGCGCGGCGGAACTGGTCGCCGAACTGGCCGAGCGGGGCGCCGAGGTGTCGGTGGTGGCCTGCGACGTCACCGACCGGGAGGCGGTCGCCGCCCTGCTGACCGCAGTCGGGGCCGAGCACCCGCTGACCGCCGTCGTGCACGCCGCCCGGGTCTTCGACGCGGGCGTGATCGGGGAGTTGGATGAGGACCGGCTCGCCCGGGTCTTTGCGCCGAAGCTCACGGCCGTCCGCCACCTGGACCAGCTCACCCGCGAACTGGCCCCCGAGCTGCGGGCGTTCGTGCTGATGTCATCCGCCTCCTCGGTCTTCCTGGGTGCGGGCACCGGCGCCTACGCGGCGGCCAACGCCTACCTGGACGCCGTCGCCCACCGCCGCCGGGCCGCCGGCCTGCCCGCCGTGTCGCTGGCCTGGAGCCTGTGGGCGCCGACCGCCGACGCGAGGGAGCAGGCCGACCCCGACCGCACCGGCCGGCGCGGCGGCGTGGAGCCGCTGACGGCGGCCGAGGGCATGGCGCTCTTCGACGCGGCGCTCACCGACGGCGCGGCCCTGCTGGTGCCGGCCAGGCTGGACCTGCGGTCGCTGCGCACGGCCGCCGCGCTCGGCGGGGGAGTACCGCCGCTGCTGCGCGGCCTGGTCCGTCCGGGCCGGCAGCGCGCCCGCGCGGGCGCGGGCGACGGCGGCGGGCTGGCCGCCCGGCTGGCCGGGCTCTCCGAACCGGACCAGCGGGCGCTGCTGCTCGACCTGGTGCGCAATCAGGTGGCCATCGTGCTCGGCCACACCGCGCCCGAGCAGGTACGGCCGGAGACGGCGTTCAAGGAGATCGGCTTCGACTCGCTGACCTCGGTCGAGTTGCGCAACCGCCTCCGCTCGGCCACCGGCCTGCCGCTGCCGGCCACGCTGGTCTTCGACTACCCGGCGCCGCTCCCGCTCGCCGGATACCTGTACGACCGGCTCGACCCGGCGGCGGAGAGTGCCACCGGCACCAACCCCCTGCTGGCCGAACTGAGCCGGCTCGAGGCCCTGCTGGCCGGGGCCCCGGCCGACGACACCACGCGGGCCCAGGTGACCACCCGGTTGCAGAGCCTGCTCAGCGCCTGGTCGACCGCGACCGGCGCACAGACCGCCGAGGAGGAGCGCGACTTCGACAACGCCTCCGACGACGAACTCTTCGACCTGATCGACACGGAGTTCGGCAACTAGCCACCGACGTCCCCGATCTACCGACCCCAGCCGCTGACCCGACGCCGCAGCCCATAGGAGCCGAACCTCGATGGCGGAAGAAAGCAAGCTTCGCGACTACCTCAAGCGCGTCCTCGCCGAGGCGCGCCGCTCCCAGCAGCGCGTGCTGGAGCTTGAGGCCGAGAAGTCGGAGCCGATCGCGATCGTGGGCATGGCGTGCCGTCTGCCGGGTGGCGTGGCCGGCCCGGACGACCTGTGGCGGCTGGTCGCCGAGGGCGGCGACGGTGTCTCCGGTTTCCCGACCGACCGGGGTTGGGACCTGGAGAGCCTGTTCGACGAGGACCCGGAGCAGAGCGGCAAGTCGTACGTGAACCGGGGCGGGTTCCTGCACGAGGCCGGGCTGTTCGACGCCGGGTTCTTCGGGATCTCGCCGCGCGAGGCGGTGGCGATGGACCCGCAGCAGCGGCTGCTGCTGGAGACCTCCTGGGAGGCGCTGGAGTCGGCCGGGGTCGACGCCACCGGTCTGAAGGGCGCGGACGTCGGCGTCTTCGTCGGCGTGATCAACGAGGGCTACGCGACCGGCGGTTCGATCCCCCCGGAGCTGGAGGGCTTCACCGGCACCGGCACCACGGGCAGCGTGGCGTCCGGCCGGATCTCCTACGTGTTCGGGTTCGAGGGCCCGGCGGTGACGGTCGACACGGCCTGCTCCTCCTCGCTGGTGGCGATGCACCTGGCGGCCCAGGCGCTGCGGCGCGGTGAGTGCTCGCTGGCGCTGGCCGGCGGCGCCACCGTGATGGCCGGACCCGGGATGTTCATGGAGTTCTCCCGGCAGCGGGCGCTCGCGGCGGACGGCCGCTGCAAGTCCTACGCCGACGCGGCCGACGGCACCGGCTGGGCCGAGGGCGCCGGAATGGTGCTGCTGGAGCGGCTCTCGGAGGCGCGGCGCAACGGCCACCGGGTGCTCGCGGTGATCCGGGGTTCGGCCGTCAACCAGGACGGCGCCTCCAACGGGCTGACCGCGCCCAACGGGCCCTCGCAGCAGCGGGTGATCCGCAAGGCCCTGGCCGAGGCCGGCCTGACCGCGGCCGACGTGGACGTGGTCGAGGGCCACGGCACGGGCACCGTGCTGGGCGACCCGATCGAGGCGCAGGCGCTGCTCGCCACCTACGGCCAGGACCGGCAACGGCCGCTCTGGCTCGGTTCGTTGAAGTCGAACATCGGTCACACCCAGGCCGCGGCGGGTGTGGCGGGTGTGATCAAGATGGTGCAGGCGATGCGGCACGGCGTGCTGCCCGCAACCCTGCACGTGGACGCGCCGTCCGCGCAGGTGGACTGGACAGCGGGTGCGGTGCGGCTGCTGACGGAGGCTCAGGAGTGGTCGGCCGTCGGTCGGCCGCGTCGGGCGGGCGTCTCTTCGTTCGGCGTCAGCGGGACCAATGCGCACCTGGTGCTGGAGGAGCCGCCGGCCGCAGAGGTCGCGGAGCCCGAGGCTCCCGAGTCGGACGGTGGTGTGCTGCCGCTGGTGGTGTCGGCGAAGAGCGCGGCATCACTGGCGGGCCAGGCGGAGCGGTTGGCGGCCTTTTTCGAGGCGGACGAGGTCTCGTTGGCGAACGCTGCCGGGGCGTTGGTGGCCGGGCGTGCGGTGCTGGGTGAGCGTGCGGTGGTGGTGGCGGGGTCGCGGGAGGAGGCGCTGGCCGGGCTGGGTGCGCTGGCGCGGGGCGAGTCGCACCCGGGTGTGGTGAGCGGCGGGGCGGGCGCGGTGGGCAAGACCGCGTTCGTGTTCCCGGGGCAGGGTTCGCAGTGGGTCGGTATGGGTCGTGAACTGCTGGACTCCTCACCGGTGTTCGCGGAGCGGGTCGCGGAGTGTGCGGCGGCGTTGGCGCCGTGGATCGACTGGTCGCTGATCGAGGTGCTGCGCGGCGATGCTCCGGCGGAGTTGCTGGAGCGGGTGGACGTCGTGCAGCCGGCGAGCTTCGCGGTGATGGTGGGCCTGGCGGCGGTGTGGGCGTCGGTGGGTGTGGTGCCGGATGCGGTGGTGGGCCACTCGCAGGGCGAGATCGCGGCGGCCCACGTGGCCGGGGCGCTGTCCCTGGCGGACGCTGCGCGGGTGGTGGCGGTGCGGAGTCAGGTGATCGCCCGTGGGTTGGCGGGTCGTGGCGGCATGGCCTCGGTCGCCTTGGCGGAGGAGCAGCTGACCGAGCGGCTGGAGCGCTGGGGTGGCCGGGTGGAGATCGCGGCCGTGAACAGCCCGTCCTCGGTGGTGGTGGCCGGTGACGCCGAGGCGCTGGACGAACTGGTCGAGGCCTGGAGCGCCGAGGGTGTCCGGGTGCGCCGGATCGCGGTGGACTATGCCTCGCACACCCGCCATGTCGAGCTGGTGGAGCAGGAGTTGGGCGAGGCGCTGGCGGGGGTTGCCGCTGCGGTGCCGCAGGTGCCGTTCTTCTCCACCCTGCTCGGCGAGTGGGTCCGGGACGCCGGTGTGCTGGACGGCGACTACTGGTACCGCAACCTGCGCGGCCGGGTCGGATTCGGCGCTGCGATAGCGGAGCTGGCGGCCCAGGGGTACGGGGTGTTCGTGGAGTCCAGTGCCCACCCGGTGCTGGTGCAGCCGGTCAGCGAGGTCGCGGACGGAATCGACGGAACGTCGGTCGTCGTCTCCGGCACGTTGCGCCGCGAGGACGGTGGACTGCGCCGGCTGCTGGCCTCGATCGCCGAACTGTTCGTGCGCGGCGTCGCGGTCGACTGGTCGGCCGTCCTGCCGACCGCCGGCCACGTCGACCTGCCCACGTACGCCTTCGAGCACCGCCACTACTGGCTGCAGACCACCCCGGCGACCGATGCCGCCTCGCTCGGCCAGGCCGCGGCCGACCACCCGCTGATCGGCGCCGTCGTTCCCGTGCCGGAGACCGGCGGCCTGCTCTGCACCTCCCGCCTCTCGCTGCGCAGCCACCCCTGGCTGGCCGACCACGCGGTCGGCGGTGTGCTGCTCGCGCCCGCCTCCGCGCTCGTGGAGGTGGCCGTGCGCGCCGGTGACGAGGTCGGCTGCGGCACCCTCGAAGAGCTGGTGATCGAGGCCCCGCTCGTCCTGCCCGAGCAGGGCGGCGTCCGGGTCCAGGTCGCCATCGGGGGAGCGGACGCCAACGGCACCCGCACCGTCGCCGTCTACTCCTCGCGCGAAGACAGCGGTGCCGATGCCTGGACCCGGCACGCCACCGGCACCCTCGCCGCGACGGCCGAGGCCGCGACCCCGGACTTCGACTTCACCGCCTGGCCGCCTGCCGGTGCCCAGCGGGTCGAGCCGGACGGCCTGTACGCCGAGCTCGCCGACCTGGGCCACGCGTACGGCCCGGTCTTCCAGGGCGTCCAGGTGCTGTGGCGCCGCGCCGACGAGGTCTTCGTCGAGCTCGCCGTACCGGGGGAGGACCGCGAGGAGCCCAGCCGGTTCGGCGTTCACCCGGCCCTGCTGGACGCCCTCCTGCATCCCGCACTGCTGGACGGCGACGCCGACGGCGCGGGCCACCGGCAGCCGCTCGCCTGGCGGGGACTGGCGCTCCACGCGATCGGCGCGACCACCCTGCGGGCCCGGATCGCGCCGCTCCCCGAGGACCGCGCGGCCCGCTCCTTCGAGGCGGTCGACCAGTTCGGCGGCCTGGTGCTGACGGCGGACGCCGTGGAGCTGCGGCCGCTGACGGCCGATCAGCTGCGGACCGGCGCGGCCTCGCCGACCGGGGACGCGCTCTTCCGGGTCGAGTGGACCGCCCTGCCTGCAGCCGGGGACCGGGCGGCGGTCCTGCCGTCCTGGGCCGAGCTGTCCAGCGCGGACGAGGTCCTGGCCCTGGCCGAGGGTGCGGAACTGCCCACCGCCGTCCTGCTGCGCGCCGAGGCCGGCGCCGCCGACACCGCGCTGGACCTGACCAACCGGGTCCTGGCGGCGGTGCAGGCCTGGCTGGCCGCCCCGGGCCTGGACGCGGCCACGCTGGTGGTCGTCACCCGGGGCGCGGTGGGCGCCGGAGCCGACGGCGCCGTCACCGACCCGGCGGGCGGCGCGGTGTGGGGGCTGATCCGGGCCGCGCAGACCGAGAACCCGGACCGGATCGTGCTGCTCGACCTGGACCCGGACGCCGCACCCGGCAGCACCGCTGACGGTGCGTCGGCCGACCCGGAGCTGGGCGGCGTGCTCGGTGCGGTGCTCGCCGCCGCAGAGCCCGAGACGGCTCTGCGGGGTACGGCCCTGACGATCCCGCGCCTCGCCCGCGCCGCCGCGCCGGCCGACAGTGGACCGGCGGTCCTGGACCCCGACGGCACGGTGCTGATGACCGGCGGCACCGGCTCGCTGGCCGGCATCCTGGCCCGCCACCTGGTCGCGAACCACGGCGTCCGGCACCTGCTGCTGGCCAGCCGGCGCGGCCGCACCGCCGACGGAGCGGAGGAACTGGTCGCCGAGCTGACCGGACTCGGCGCGGCGACGGTCACCGTCGAGTCCTGCGACGTGACGGACCGGGACGCGGTGGCCGCCCTGCTGGCCGGGATCCCGGCCGCGCACCCGCTGACCGCAGTGGTGCACACCGCGGGCATCGCCGACGCGGGCGTGATCGGCACGCTGGACCCGGCACGGGTGGCGCAGGTGTTTGCGCCCAAGGTCACCGCGGTCGGCCACCTGGACCGGTTGACCCGCGAACTGGCCCCGGAGCTACGGGCGTTCGTCGTCTTCTCGTCCGTTTCCTCGGTCTTCCTCGGCGCAGGCACCGGCAGCTATGCGGCGGCCAACGCCTATCTGGACGCCGTCGCCCACCAGCGCCGAGCGGCCGGTCTGCCCGCCACCTCGCTGGCCTGGGGGCTCTGGGAGCAGACCGCCGGCGGCATGGCGGCCGGCATGGACGAGCTCACCCGTAGCCGGATGAACCGGCGCGGTGGCGTGCTGCCGATGACGCCCGCCGAGGGCATGGCACTCTTCGACGCGGCACTGCGGACCGGAGAGCCGCTACTCGTCCCGGCCAAGCTCGATCTGCGCGCGCTGCGCGCCGACGCCGCGGCCGGCCGGGGCATCCCGACCCTGCTGCGCGGCCTGGTGCACGCCGGACGGCGGATCGCCCGGGCGGCCACCGGGGAGAGCGGCAGCGGCCTCGCCGCCCGGCTGGCCGGGCTCGCGGCCGAGGAGCGGGAGGCGCTGCTGCTCAACCTGGTCCGCGCGCACGCGGCCACTGTGCTCGGCCACCCCGGCCCGGAGAGCATCCGGACCGAGACCGCCTTCCGGGACTCCGGCTTCGACTCGCTCACCTCGGTCGAGCTGCGCAACCGGCTGCGCGAGGCGACGGGCCTCAAGCTGGCCGCGACGGTGGTCTTCGACTACCCGAGTCCGCAGGCCTTCGCCGGCTACCTGCTCGGTGAGCTGAGCGGCGCGATGGGCGCGACCCAGGAGCTGAGTGGGCCGCTTCCGGTCGTCACTGTGGACGAGCCGATCGCGATCGTCGGCATGGCGTGTCGTCTGCCGGGCGGGGTGGCGAGCCCGGAGGACCTGTGGCGGCTGGTGATCGAGGGGCGGGACGCGATGTCCGGCTTCCCGACCGACCGGGGCTGGGAGGTGCAGGACCTGTTCGATGCCGACCCGGACAAGGCCGGCACCTCGTACGTCAACCAGGGCGGATTCCTCTACGAGGCAGCCCAGTTCGACGCCGGATTCTTCGGGATCTCGCCGCGCGAGGCGCTGGCGATGGACCCGCAGCAGCGGCTGCTCCTGGAGACCTCCTGGGAGGCGTTGGAGCGGGCCGGCATCGACCCGAGCAAGGCGAAGGGCACGGACGGCGGCGTCTTCTTCGGAGTCATGGGCCAGGGGTACGGGGCGGGCGGTGCTGTGCCCGCCGAGCTGGAGGGCTTCACCGGCACCGGCGGCATGGGCAGCGTGGCCTCCGGCCGGGTCTCGTACGTGCTCGGGTTCGAGGGCCCGGCGGTGACCGTGGACACGGCGTGCTCCTCCTCGCTGGTGGCGATGCACCTGGCCGCCCAGGCGCTGCGCCAGGGCGAGTGCTCGTTCGCCTTGGCAGGCGGTGCGACCGTGATGGCCACGCCGGGGACCTTCGTCGAGTTCTCCCGGCAGCGCGGCCTGGCGGTCGACGGCCGGTGCAAGTCGTACGCGGACGCCGCCGACGGCACGGGGTGGGCCGAGGGCGCGGGTGTGGTGGTGCTGGAGCGGCTCTCCGAGGCGCTGCGGAACGGCCACAAGGTACTGGCGGTGGTGCGGGGCTCGGCCGTCAACCAGGACGGTGCGTCGAACGGCCTCACCGCGCCGAGCGGTCTGGCACAGCAGCGGGTGATCCGGCGGGCGCTGGCCAACGCAGGCCTCACGACGGTGGATGTGGATGTGGTGGAGGGTCATGGCACCGGTACGGTGCTGGGTGACCCGATCGAGGCGCAGGCGCTGCTCGCGACCTACGGGCAGCAGCGGGAGGCTGAACGGCCTTTGTGGCTGGGGTCGTTGAAGTCGAACATCGGTCACACCCAGATGGCGGCCGGTGTGGCGGGTGTGATCAAGATGGTGCAGGCGTTGCAGCACGGTGTGCTGCCGCCGACCCTGCACGTGGATGCGCCGTCCTCGCAGGTGGACTGGACGGCCGGCTCGGTGGAGCTGCTGACCGTGGCGCGGGAGTGGCCCGAGAGCGACCGCCCGCGCCGGGCGGGCATCTCCGGGTTCGGTGTGAGCGGGACCAACGCGCACCTGATCCTGGAGCAGGCGCCGGAGGTCGAGGCGGTGGAGGCTCCCGAGGCGGACGGTGGTGTGTTGCCGCTGGTGGTGTCGGCGAAGAGCGCGGCCTCGCTGACGGGTCAGGCGGAGCGGCTGGCTTCGTTCCTGGCGGCGGGTGAGGTCGCGCTGCCTCGGGTGGCGGGTGCGCTGCTGTCCGGGCGTGCGGTGTTGGGTGAGCGTGCGGTGGTGGTCGCCGGGACGCGCGAGGAGGCGATCGCCGGTCTTCGGGGGATCGCTGACGGT
>NZ_JBICZB010000132.1:0-10817 GCF_043201815.1 Kitasatospora sp. NPDC048296 | reverse complement strand
CCCGTCGTGCGGGACCTGGCGCTGAGCACTCCCCGAGTGCGCGGGGGGGGGTGACCCCCGGCCGACCCGGGGGGGGCGCCCGCGGACTTGTGGTCCGCGGGCGCCCCGCCGTCGTTCTTGCGCCGTCGCGGCTCAGCCGTAGGAGATGTTGGCGCAGGGGTCGTCGTCCGCGGAGCGGGCGGTGCCGCTGACGCTGCTGGGCAGCGGGGCCGGGGCGCCGGGGTTCGCGCCGGGCGCGGAGGCGGCGGCGGCAGGGTTGGCGGCGGCGAAGTCGTGGCCGAGCACCACGCTCAGGCCCTTGCCGCCGGGCTGGACGGTCGCGCCCGGGAAGAGCTTGGCGACCTCCTCGGCGGCGGTGCGCTCGCCGGTGCCGTACTCGACCACGGTGGTGCTGCGGGCCTTTCCGGCGGCGTTGCCGACGGTGGTCACGGTGTAGCCGGCACCCTTGACGGCCTCGGCCGCCTTGCCGCCGAGGCCGGACTCCCCGGTGCTGTTGAGCACGGCGACCTTGATGTCGGCGTTCTTGGGGTTCGCGGTGGCGGTCGGGGTCGCCTCGGCGGCCGGGGTGCTGGGGGCGGCGGTGTCGGGGGCGTCCGGGCGCTGGGCGCTGGCGTCCTGGCCGTCGATGGTGCGGTCGGCCTTGAGCGCCGCCCAGAGCTGGTCGACGTCGGGGTGGACCAGGGCGACCCGCGGGCCCTCGTAGCGCCACGGCGCGGTGATGAACTTGATGTCGTGCAGGTTCACGTCCTTGAGCGACATGGCGAAGGACATCAGCTTGGCCGCCGAGCCGAGGTCGGGGTCGACGGTCAGCGACTTGGTCGCCGCGTCGGCCAGCGGCAGCAGGGTGGTCGGGTCCATGCCCTGCGACTTGACCTGCTTGATGAGCGAGGAGAGGAAGGCCTGCTGGCGCTTGGTGCGGCCGATGTCGGAGCCGTCGCCGATGCCGTGGCGGACCCGGACGAAGTCCAGCGCGGACTGGCCCTCGACCTTCTGCTTGCCCTTGGCGAAGATCAGCTTGCCCTTGTGGCCGAGGTTGGGGTTGAGGTCGCCCTCGTAGATGTCGTTCGGCAGGCAGACGTCGACGCCGCCGACTGCCTTGGTCATGGTGGCGAAGCCGTTGAAGTCCACCACGATGGTGTGGTCGACCCGCAGGTTGGTGAGTTTCTCGACGGCGTTCTGGGTGCAGGCCGGGTTGCCCTGCTCGGTGTCGCCCACCGCGAAGGCGCTGTTGAACATCACATTGGTCTGCTCCTTGGTCCACTTGCCGTTCGGGAGCTTGCACGGCGGGATGTTGACCAGGGAGTCGCGGGGGATCGAGATGCCGACGGCGTGCTTGTGGTCGGCGTAGACGTGCAGCAGGATCGCGGTGTCCGAGCGGGCGCCCGCGTCCCCGCCGCCGCCCAGGTCGCTGTTGCCGTTGCCGCGGCTGTCCGAGCCGATCATCAGGACGTTCACCGGGGTGCGGCCCTGGGCGTCCGGGGCGGCGGCCTCCGGGCGCTCCTTGCTGACGGCGTCGCGGTCGAACGTGGTGATGTTGCTGTTCAGGTGGTAGTAGAGGGCGCCGCCGCCGATCAGCAGGAGGCTGGTGCAGCCGGCGGTGACCCAGAGCACCTTCTGCTTGGTGCTGCGTTTCGGCTTGGGCTTCGCCCGGCTGGTGGGGCGGTCGTCCGATATGCCCTTGTCCGGTGCGGTTTTTCGGCCTGCGGCCCGACGTCCGCCGGGGCGGTGCGGTGAATTCTCGGCTTCGGGGGAACCCCTGCGACCCGACACGGCGTCATCCTCCACAGTTGCCACGGAACCCCCGTCGAAGCGGTGGAATTCGCGTGGCCCGGGGTCGGAGCCGATCCGGGCAGGCCCGTCGCTAAACTTTTACACCGCTGTAAAACTTCAGAGGAGCATACTAAGCGTAGATGAGAAAATCACTGGTCAGACCGTGAGGGCTGGTCGGCTGTGACTCATCCCGCTGCTCCGAACCGTACGAGGAGCACGATGACACACCGGATCGCACGTTCGATAGCCGGTGCCCTGGTGGCACTGCTCGCGGCCGTGGGCCTGAGCGCCGCGGCGTCGAGCGCGACGGCGGTGGCCGCACCCCGGACCGTCTCGGCGGGCACCGCCACGGGCGCCGCGGCCGTCGCGGGGGGACCGGTTTCCGCAGGCGTCCAGGACGTCCGGTCCGCGCCGGCCGCGCCCGCCTCCGCCGCCCACCTCGCGGCCAAGCAGGAGAAGAAGAAGTCGGGATTCCTCGCCAAGCTCGGCAAGTTCGTGCTGGTCGTGATCATCTTGATCATCCTGTTCGTCATCCTGCTGATCTGGGGCGTCATCCACCTGGTGAAGCGGATCTTCCGCCGCAGCCGGTGACCCGCTGAGCGCAAGTGGCCCGACCCGGGCGCCCGTTCCGGCGCCCGGACCGAGCCACTGGGCCGTGATTGGCCCTGTCCCGGCCGGGCCGGAGCGGCCCAGGATGGCGGCATGAGCGACTTCCACCTGAACCCCGACGCGCTGCGCCCCGAGAGCCGGATCGTCCACCCGCCGCTCGCCGAGTCCGTCGGCAGCCGCCCGATGGGCATCCCGCTGCATCAGAGCCACTTGTTCGCCTTCGACACCAGCGACGAGCTCGTGCGGGCCTTCGCCGGACCGGGCGAGGCGTTCTTCTACAACCGCTTCGGCAACCCGACCGTCCGCTCGCTGGAGACGGCCGTCGCCGACCTCGAAGGCGGCGCCGCCGCCGTCGCCACCGCCTCCGGCATGGGCGCGATCAACACCGTGCTGCTCGCCCTGCTGCGCTCCGGGGACCACGTGGTCGCCCAGCGGAGCCTGTACGGCGGCACCTTCGCGATGCTGGCCGACCTCGCCCAGCGGTGGGGCGTCGAGGTGACCCACGTGGCGGGCGACGACCCGGGCGAGGTCGAGGCCGCCCTGCGGCCCAACACCCGGCTGCTGCACCTGGAGACGGTCTCCAACCCGACCACCCGGGTCACGGACCTGCCGGGGCTGATCGGAGTCGCCCGGCGGGCGGGGGTGGTGAGTGTGGTGGACAACACCTTCGCGACCCCGCTGCTGTGCCGGCCGATCGAGCACGGCGCGGACGTGGTGATCCACTCGGCCACCAAGTACCTGGGCGGGCACTCGGACGTCCTGGCCGGGATCGCCGTCTTCGCCGACGCCGAACTGCACCGGAAGGTCTGGCAGTTCGCGACCGAACTCGGCGCCAGCGCCGACCCGTTCGCCGCCTGGCTGACCCTGCGCGGCCTGCAGACCCTCGCCCTGCGGGTCCGCCGCCACTGCGACACCGCCCTCGACCTGGCCACCCGCCTGGCCGCCCACCCGGCGGTCTCCGCCGTCCACTACCCGGGCCTGCCCACCCACCCCGACCACGACCTCGCCCGCCGCCTCCTCCCGGCCGGCCACGGCGGCGTCCTCGCCTTCGACCTGTCCGGCGGCCGGGAGGCGGCCCGCACCTTCACCGAGTCGGTGCGGCTGGCCTCCCTGGCGCCCTCGCTCGGCGGTGTCCACACCCTGGTGCTGCACCCGGCCAGCACCTCGCACCGGCAGCTCTCCGACGACGAGTTGGCGGCGGCGGGCATCGGAGCGGGGACGGTACGCGTCTCGGTGGGCATCGAACACCCGGAGGACCTGTGGGCGGACGTGGAGCAGGCGCTGGCGAAGCTGTGAGGGGCGCCGGCCGACGGCCGCCGGTGCGGCGACCGCGCTCGGCGTGACGGGAGTTCGGCTCCGGGGGAAAAACCCGGCGAGCCGAAGGGGCGCGCCGGTGCCGAAAGGGAGAAGCGACAAGCGAGGTACGAGCGCCGGAGCGCCGACCGTCGGCACCGGGTCGGAGCGCTCCGGAGGCGAGCCGGGCCCAAGGCGGCGCCCGCGCCCGGAGCCCGCATCCTGCCGCCGGAGCCCGACCACCCTCGGGCCAGAACTCGACCGCCCCCCGGGCCGGGGTCCTCGTGCTCCTGGGTCAGCGGACCTTGGGCCGGGCCGCGAGCAGCGCGATGTCGTCCTCGGCGGCGGGCGCCGGGGGCGGGGCGAGGGCGTGCAGGACGGCGTCGAGCAGGTCGTCGAGTTCGCCGGTGGCGGGGAGCCGGAGGGCGGCGAGACGTTCCAGCGAGGCGTCGATGTCCTCGCCACGGCGTTCGACCAGGCCGTCGGTGTAGAGAAGCAGGGTCTGGCCGGGGGTGAGCGGGCGGGTGGTCTGCTCGTAGCCGCCGAGGCCGGTACCGAGCGGCGGGCCGGTGGGGACGTGCAGCAGCTCGGTGGGACGGTCCGGGGTGACCAGGGCGGGCGGCAGGTGACCGGCGCTGGAGAGCGTCCAGCGGCCGCGGCCCGGGTCGGCCAGGACCAGCAGGCAGGTCGCCGGGCGGGCGGAGTCGTTGGTGGAGATGACGTTGTCGAGCTGGCGCAGGATGCGGTGCGGGGGCAGGTCCATGCTGGCGAGGTCGCGCAGCGCCGAGCGGTAGTTGCTCATGTCGACGGCGGCCTCGACGCCGTGCCCCATCACATCACCCATGGCGAGCAGGGTGCGGCCGAAGGGCAGCCGGACCGTCTCGTACCAGTCGCCGCCGACGACGCTGGCGCTGCCGGAGGGCAGGTAGCGGAAGGCGAGGGAGAGGTTCTGGTGCGGGTTGCCGGGCTCGCTCAGCAGGGCGTGCTGCAGCTCCAGGGCGATGCCCTGGGAATGGGTGTATCGGCGGGCGTTCTCGATGGCGAGGGCGGCGCGCGCGGCGAGGTCGCCGAGCAGGGCGGCCTCGTCGGAGGTGAAGGCCGGGGAGGCGGAGGTCCGGCCGAGGGTGAGCAGTCCGACGACGTGGCCGCGGGCGGCGAGCGGTAGGACGAGCAGGGAGACGGTTCCGGCCGGGCAGGCGTCCTCGGGCCCGGGCTCGGTGAGCACGGACACTCCGCCCGCCAGGCTGCGGGCGCCGGCCGAGCCCTCGCGGTGGCGGACGGACTCGCCGGGGCGGGCCAGCTCGGCGAGGGCGCCCGCCAGCGCGGGCATGGCCCGTACGGCGGCGCGGTGCAGCCGCTGGCCGCTGCCGCCGCCGGGGCGGGCGGGTTCGGCCTCGGACGGCAGGACGTCGACGGTGGCGAGGTCGGCGAGGCCGGGGACGGCGAAGGCGGCGAGTTCGGCGCAGGTGGTGTCGATGTCGAGGGTGGTGCCGATCTGCTCGGCGGCGGCGTCGAGCAGGGTGAGCCGGGCGCGGGCCTGTTCGAGTTCGCGCAGCTGCTCGCGGGCCGGGTCGGGGTCGTCCAGGACGAGGACGATCACCCCGGTGGTGCGCCCGGCGTGCCGCAGCGGGCGGTAGCGCACCCGCAGTCCGGGCGGGACGGGCGCACCGGCGCCCTGGGGGCCGCCGGTGACCTGCTCGCGGTCGCGCCCGTCGGCGAGCACGCGGCGCAGGGTGGCGGTGGCGCCCGCGAACGCGGTGGTCTCGGCGGTGCGGCCGAGCAGATCGGCGCGGCACAGTCCGGTGACGGTGGTGAAGGCGGGGTTGAGGTACTGCCAGCGCAGCCGCTCGTCGAGCAGGGCGATGCCGACCGGGGCGGTGGCGAGCACGTCGCGCAGCAGGTCCGGGTCGTCGTCCTGATGGTCACTGTCGGTGCTCGCGCCGAGGCTCGCGGCGAGGGCCGCCGCGGTCGCCGCCAAGGACCGGGCGTCCGGTGTCGTTGGACGGGGACCCTCTGCGCGGTTTCCGTGCCGGAAGTGCATAGGCCCATGATCACGCGTCGGCGCGCGACGCGCCCACAACTGGGTGAAACCTTGACCGCCCGGAGGCGGCGTTGTAGTGCGGCGGCGTTGTAGGGAGGCGGCGTCGGTTGCGTGCGCGCACACATACTTATAGAGTGCGTGCGCACGCACACAGTTGCCTCGAATCCGGGCACCGCCCGGAAGTCAGAAGGAGAGAGCCGCATGGAAAGCACCCGGATCGTCCTGATCACCGGAACCTCCTCCGGGATCGGCCTCGCCGCCGCTGTGGCCGCCGCACGTGCCGGGTGCCGGGTGGTCGCCACCATGCGCGACACCGGACGGGCCGGGAACCTGCTCCGCGCGGCGGAGGAGGCGGGCGTCGCCGGGCGGGTCGAGGTCGAGCGGCTGGACGTCACCGACCCGGCCTCCGTCGCCGACTGCCTGGCGACCGTCCTCGACCGGCACGGGCGGCTGGATGCGGTGGTCAACAACGCGGGCGCGGGCTTCGTCGGCACCGTCGAGCAGGACGGGCTCGTGCCGGTGCGCGCCGCCATGGAGGTCAACTACTTCGGCGTGGTCGAGGTGACCCGGGCCGCGCTGCCGCACCTGCGGGCCAGCGGCGGCCGGGTGGTCACCGTGACCAGCGTCGGCGGCGTGGTCGGCCAGCCCTTCAACGAGGCCTACTGCGCGGCCAAGTTTGCCGTCGAGGGCTTCATGGAGTCGCTGGCGCCCGTCGCGGCCACCGTCGGCGTCGCCGTCACCGTCGTCGAACCGGGCGCGGTGGCCAGCGATTTCATCGGCAACCAGGACCTCGACGTGCCCGCGCTGATCGCCGCCGCCGGCCCGTACGGCCCGGCCCTGCGGGCGTACGTCGACCGGACGCTGAAGGCCTTCGGCGGCGCCCAGACCCCCGAGGAGGCAGCCGCGCCGATCGTCGCCGCGCTCACCGCGGAGCGGCCGCCGTTCCGGGTGCAGACCTCCGAGACGGCCCGGGCCTTCGTGGGCGCCAAGCTGGCGGACGCGGACGGCTCGGCGGTGCAGGCGATGACGGGCGGCTGGCTGGCGGCCGACGGCGTCTGACGGTTCCTGACGCCGCGTCGGCGCGAGGGCAGGTCCGCGCGCTGGTCGCCGGATGATCACCGGTCATACTTGGGCGGCGGCGTCCGGCACCCGGCACCCGGACACCGCGGGTCGTGCCGGGCCCGCCCGACCGACGCCGGTGGCGCCCGGCTGCCGGCACCGGACCGCCGGCGCCCGGCCGCCCGCACCAGACCGTCAGCAGCAGACCGTCAGCAGCAGACCGGAGGAACCGGATGAGCCCCCACCAGCCGACCAGTCGCCCGGCGGCCGGGGCACCCGGGGTGCCGTGGAACCGGCAGCGGCTGCGCAGCAACAACGAGTGGCTGCTGCTGGAGCTGCTGCGCACCGGTGGCGGCTCCTCGCGCGCCCAACTCGCCCGGGACACCGGGCTGTCCAAGCCCACCGTCTCGGCCGCGCTGGCCGAGCTGGAGCGGGCCGGGCTGGTCCGCGAGGCCGGGCTGCTGTCCCCGGAGCGGGGCCGGACCGCCGTGCTGTACGAGGTCGACCCGACGGCCGGTCATGTGCTCGGGGTGGACATCGGCCGGGCCCGGCTGCGGGTGGCCGTCGCAGACCTCGCCGGTACCGTCGTCGCCCGGCGGGATGTGGCCAACCGCGGTCGGAGCGCCGACGCCGTCGCGGGCGCGGTGGTCGCCGCCGCGCGGGAGGCGACCGCCGAGGCGGGCCTGACCGCCTCGGACACCGTGCACGCGGTGATCGGCACCCCGGGCGTGTGGGACGAGGAGCGGCGCGGCGTCCGCTATGCCTCCAACCTGCCCGGCTGGGGCCGGCCGGGGCTGTTCGACCGGATCGGGGAGGGACTGGGTACGGCCGTCACGGTGGCCAACGACGCCAACCTCGCCGCGCTCGGCGAGTACGCCCTCGGCGCCGGGCGCGGCAGCCGGATGTTCGCCTACCTGCTGGTCGGCACCGGGCTCGGGGTCGGCGTGGTCAAGGACGGCGAACTGCTGCTCGGCGCGCACGGCGCGCTGGGCGAGATCGGCCTGGTGCCGCTGCCCGCCCGCCCGGGCGAGCCGGCCGCGACCATCGAGCAGGAGGCCGCGGCCGACGCCGTGGTGCGCGCCGCCCGGGACCTCGGACTGACCGGTCGGGGCGGGAAGCGGCTGACCGCCAAGCAGGTCTTCGAGCGGGCCCGGGCCGGCGAGGGCGCGGCGGTCCGGGCGGTGGAGCGGGAGGCGGAGCGGCTCGCCTACGCCGTCGCCGTGCTGTCCGCGGTCCTGGACCCGGACCTGGTGGTGCTCGGCGGCGGCATCGGCAGCAGTGCGGACCTGCTCCTGGAGCCGCTGGAGCAGGCCCTGCACAAGCTCGCCCCGATGCGTCCGGCGCTCGCACCGAGCCTCCTGGGGGAGGAGGCGGTGCTCCTCGGCGCGGTCTCCACGGCGCTGGAGACCGCCCGCCCCGAGGTATTCGAGCGCCGGACGGCGGGGCTGCGCTGACGATCGGTGGGCCTTTTCGTCAGCCGGTGGCCAGGGTCAGGCCGTAGGTGCTGAGGATCGGGTTGACCGGCTGGAAGTAGGTCTCACCGCCCGAGGTGCAGTCGCCGGAGCCGCCCGAGGTCACGCCCTGGGCCTGGTCGCCGGAGATGAACGACCCGCCGGAGTCGCCCGGTTCGGCGCAGACGTTGGTTCGGGTCAGGCCGTAGACGCTGCCCTCCTGGTAGTTGACGGTGGCGTTCTGCTCCTCGACGGTGCCGCAGTGCCAGCCGGTGGTGGAGCCGGAGCGGCAGACCGAGCCGCCGATCGTCTGCTCGCTCGAACCGGCCACCGTCACGGCGCCGCCCGCGTAGTCGTTCACCTGCGGTTGGGCGGTCCAGTCCGGGCCGGCCGCGACCCAGGAGTAGTCGTTGCCGGGGAAGGTCGAGCCCTGGAAGGTGCCGATCGAACTGCCGTCGGAGGCCGCGGCGTTGGAGCCGGGCTGACCGCAGTGGCCGGCGCTGACGAAGCCGGGCTGGCCACCCTGGGTGACCGGGAAGCCGATCGAGCAGCGGGCGGCGTTGTCGATGTAGTAGGCGTCCCCGCCGCGCAGGTCGGCGAGCGGCCTGGGCGCGGCGGTGGCCCGCTCGACCCGGACCAGTGAGCGGTCCACGCCGGACTGGCTGAGGAAGGCCCCGGTGCGGGCGTCGTCGGCGGACCGCACCACGACGGCGTTGTCCCGGACGTCCACGTACCAGAGCGGGGTGGCCTCGGGCACGGCGGCCGCGGAGGCCCGGTCGAGCGCGTCCTTGGCCCGGTTCAGGGCCGTGAGCGTGTGTCGGACGACGGTGGCCCGGCCGCCGTGGGCGGTGATGACCCGGGCGGCGGAGGCGTCCGTGGTGGCGACCACCAGGTCGGCCTGCGGCCCGTCCACCCAGGCACCGGCCCAGCGGTCGCCGAGCACCCGGGTGAGCGTGCTCCGGACCTCGGCGGCCCGGCTCTCGCGGGCGAGCCGGTCGGCGGCGGCCTGCGGGGCGAGGCCGAGGTCGCGCTGCATCGCGTGCAGCAGGGCGGGCGGGACGGTGGCCGTCCGGGTGGGGGCGGCGGCCAGGGCCGCGGCTATGGACGGGTCGTCAGCGGGGGCGCTGACGGCGGGGGCCGCGGTGAGCGCGACGGTCGCGAAGGCGGCGGCGACCGCGAGCGCGCGGAATCGGAGCATGGGGGATCTCCTCGTTCGGCGTGGGGGTTGCCGGAACCGTAGCGATCCGCGCTTGGTGGCCGGAACATGTCAGAAAGCCCCGCGCTTCGGCGCTATACCCCTTGGGGTGGGGGGTGGCGGCTCGGGGAGTGGTTGCGCTCGGTAGTCGGAATATCTCGATCTGCCAACGAGTGGGGAAACCGTGCGCGTGGCGTGTTCGGGGTCTGCTTGAATCGCACGCCTCATCCAAACGGAACGGAGCGTTCTCCTCCCATGCCTTCACGGATACCCGGCCGTCGCCGGGCGGCCGGCCTGGCCGGATTCGCCGGACTCGTCCTCACCGTCGGTCTGACGCTGACCGGTTGCGACCCTTCGGCGGCCGACGGCGGGGCCAAGGCCTCGTCCGCGCCGACCGCCTCGACCGCGCCGAGCGTCGCGGCCACGTCGACCTCGGCCGCGCCTGCGGCTCCGGCGCCGCCGGTGGCCACCGCCTCGGCCGCACCCGACCCGGCGCCCACCTCGACCGTCGTCCCGCCCGCGGCCCGGCCCACCCATCCGCAGTCGGCTCCGCCCAAGGCGCCGCAGCCGAAGGTGACCACCGCGCAGCCGCCGGCCGACCCGGAACCGCAGCACACCGCGGCGGCGGACGGTGCGCAGTGCGAGCTCCGCTCCAACGCGGGCAACTGCTACGCGGCCGGGCAGTTCTGCCGCAACGACGACCTGGGCAAGAGCACCCACGACGCCGGCGGGCGGGTGATCTACTGCCGGATGGTCAGCGGCAAGCCGCACTGGCAGGCGTGAGCCGACGGCCGTCCTCGACGGGCCCTACCGGCTGAGGGTGTCCCAGAACAGGTGCTCGTAGGCCTGGAGCAGCAGACCGTACCCCCGGGCGGCGGCCAGGGTCCGCCCGTCCGGTGCGTCGGGACCGAGGGCGTCGGCGGCCCGCTGCTCCAGGGCGGGCCTGGGGCAAGCGGAACGGTTACACGATCCGCCGCGTCTTCCGCGAGAACCTGTCTGGTTACAAGGCCGGGGTGAAGCGTCCGGATTTCGACGAGGCGGTACAGGCGCTTCTCGACGGCGAGTCGGACTGCCTGTGGGTCTATGACTCCTCGCGGTACAGCCGCAAGGGTGCGGGCGACGTGCTGAAGATCCTCGACAGCTCGGGGAAGCGGCTGTACTTCTACCTCAACCGGCTGGATACCGAGGTCCCCGCTGACCGCATGCGCATTGTCGCCGAGGCGGAGCAGGCTCGTGAGTACAGCCGACTGCTGTCGGAGAAGGTCAGAGACACCAAAGCGGTTGATCGGGACGCCGGAAAGTGGCTAGGAGCGTGTCTCAGTAACCGGCAACCCGCGTGCGTCTCGTGATCATTCGTGCGGAATGATCACGGTATGCGCGATGGGGATGGGCTGTTCGA
>NZ_JBICZB010000131.1:0-11477 GCF_043201815.1 Kitasatospora sp. NPDC048296 | reverse complement strand
CGCGGCAGCTCGCCGTGCTGCATCGCCATGACCATCTTGATGATGCCGCCGACGCCCGCGGCCGCCTGGGTGTGGCCGATGTTGGACTTCAACGATCCCAGCAGCAGCGGCCGTTCGGCCGGCCGGTCCTGCCCGTAGGTGGCGAGCAGCGCCTGCGCCTCGATCGGGTCACCGAGCGGGGTGCCCGTGCCGTGCGCCTCGACCGCGTCCACGTCGGCGGCGTCGAGACGGGCGTTGGCCAGGGCCGCCCGGATGACGCGCTGCTGCGAGGGGCCGTTGGGCGCGGTGAGGCCGTTGCTCGCACCGTCCTGGTTGATCGCGGTGCCACGGACCAGACCCAGGATGCGGTGGCCGTTACGCTGCGCGTCCGAGAGGCGTTCCAGCAGGAGCAGGCCGACGCCCTCACCCCAGCCGGTGCCGTCGGCGGACGCCGCGAAGGCCTTGCAGCGGCCGTCCGGTGACAGCCCGCGCTGCCGGCTGAACTCCGTGAACATCGAGGGCGCGGACATGACGGTGATGCCGCCCGCCAGCGCCATCGAGCACTCGTCCTGCCGCAGCGCCTGGGCGGCCAGGTGCAGGGCGACCAGCGAGGACGAGCACGCCGTGTCGACGGTCACCGCCGGGCCTTCGAACCCGTACGTGTACGACAGCCGGCCCGCCGCGACGCTGGTCGTGTTGCCGGTGCCGACGTACCCCTCGAAGCCCTCCGGGATGCGCGGCAGCCGGGCCAGGTAGTCCTGCGCGATGACGCCCGCGAACACACCGGTCGCCGATCCGCGCAGCTCGGCCGGGTCGATGCCCGCGTTCTCCAGGGTCTCCCAGGAGGTCTCCAGCAGCAGGCGCTGCTGCGGGTCCATCGCCGCGGCCTCGCGCGGCGAGATCCCGAAGAACTCGGCGTCGAAGCCGGCGACGTCGGCGAGGAAGCCACCGGTCTTGGCGTACGAGTAGCCCGGCTTGCCCGGCTCGGGGTCGTAGATCGCGTCGACGTCCCATCCCCGGTCGGCGGGGAATCCGCTGATCGCGTCCCGGCCCTCGGCGACCAGCCGCCACAGGTCCTCGGCGGAGCTCACGCCGCCCGGGTAGCGGCAGGCCATGCCGACGATCGCGATCGGCTCGGCGTCACCGTCCGGGCCGGAGCCCCGGTCGGCGGCTCGCGTCGCCTTCGGCGCGGTGGCGGCGGCGCCCGCCTCGCCGAGCAGCCGCTCGCCGACGAAGGCGGCCAGGGCGCCCGGGGTCGGGTAGTCGAAGATGAGCGTGGCGGGCAGCCGCAGACCGGTGGCGGAGTTCAGCCGGTTGCGCAGCTCGACGGCCGTCAGCGAGTCGAAGCCGAGCTGCTGGAACTCCTGGTTGGCGCCGATCGCGTCCGCGCCGGTGTGGCCGAGGACGGCCGCCACCTCGCCGCGCACCAGGTCGAGGACCAGCGCGGCCTGCTCGGCAGCGCTCCGTCCGGCCAGCCGCTGGGCCAGCGAGGACGGGCTCGCCGTGGTGCCCGCGGCCTGCCGGACCGGCCGCCGCACGAGGTCGCGCAGTACGGAGGGCAGGGGGCCGCTGCCGTCCAGCGCGGACCGGTCCAGCTTGGCCGGGACGACAGCGGGCAGCGCGCCGGCCACCGACGCGTCGTACAGCGCGAGGTTCTGCTCGTCGCTGAGCGGCAGCAGGGCGCCGCGCTTGCCGAGTCGGCGCTGCTGGTCCTCGTCCAGCGTGCCGACCATGCCGGCCGTCGGGGCCCACAGGCCCCAGGCGAGCGAGGTCGCCGGCAGGCCGCGCGCCGCGCGGTGCTGGGCCAGCGCGTCCAGGAAGGCGTTGCCCGCCGCGTACGCGCCCTGGCCCGGGTTGCCGACCGTGCCCGCGATCGACGAGAACAGCACGAACGCCGCCAGGTCGCGGTCCGCGCTCAGCTCGTGCAGCCACTGCGCGCCGTCCACCTTGGGCCGCAGGACGGCCGCCAGCCGCTCCTCGCCGTACGACTCCAGGGTGCCGTCGTCCAGAACACCGGAGGTGTGCACCACCGCGGTCAGGTCCGGGAGGTCCGCCAGCAGTTCGGCGACCGCCTGACGGTCGGTGACGTCGCAGGCCAGCACCCGCACCTGTGCGCCCGACCCGCTCAGCTCGGCGACGAGTTCGGTGGCGCCCTCGGCCGCCGGGCCGCGCCGACTGGTCAGCACCACGTCCCGGGCGCCGTGCTCGGCCACCAGGTGCCGGGCCAGCAGCCGGCCGATCCCGCCGGTGCCGCCGGTGATCAGCACGGTGCCGTCCGGGTCGGGCGCGTGCGGCACGGTGAGCACCACCTTGCCGATGTGCTTCGCCTGGCTCAGGTACCGGAATGCCTCCGGTGCGCGGCGGATGTCCCAGCAGGTCACCGGCAGCGGGCGCAGCACGCCTGTCTGGAACAGCTCGCGCAGCGCGGACAGCATCTCCTGGATGCGGTCGAAGCCCGCGTCCATCATGTCGAACGCCTGGTAGTCCACGCCCGGGTGCCGCTCGGCGACCTCCGCGGCGTCCCGGATGTCGGTCTTGCCCATCTCCAGGAACCGGCCGCCTTGCGGCAGCAGCCGCAGCGAGGCGTCCACGAACTCCCGGGCCAGCGAGTCGAGTACCACGTCCACGCCCTCGCCGCCGGTCGCGTCGAGGAAGCGCTGCTCGAACTCCAGCGTCCGCGAGGAGGCCAGGTGCGCCTCGTCCAGGCCCGCCGCCCGCACCGCCGCCCACTTGCCGGCGCTCGCGGTGCCGAACACCTCCACACCCAGGTGCGCGGCGAGCTGCAGCGTCGCCATGCCGACGCCGCCGGCCGCCGAGTGCACCAGCAGCCGCTGGCCCGGTCGCATCCCGGCCAGGTCGTTCAGCGCGTAGTACGCGGTGAGGAAGACGATCGGCGCGGCCGCCGCCTCGGGGAACGTCCAGCCGTCCGGGACGTGCGTGACGAGCCGCTGGTCGGTGACCGCGCGCGGCCCGGCCCCGCCGTCCAGCAGACCCATCACCCGGTCGCCCGGCACCAGCCCGGTCACCCCCGGGCCGACCTCCAGCACCACGCCCGCGCCCTCGCTGCCGATCAGCGCGTCGCCCGGGTACATGCCCAGGCCGATCAGCACATCACGGAAGTTCAGGCCGGCGGCGCGCAGTGCGATGCGGATCTGACCCGGCTCCAGCGGTGCCTCCGCTTCCGGGTGCGGCACCAGCGCGAGGTTCGACAGCGTGCCCTTCTCCGTCACGTCCAGCCGCCACGAGGTCTCCCCGGCCGGCGGCGCGAACGCGCCCGACCCGCTCTCCCGGGCCAGCCGGGGCACCCACGCGGTGCCCTCGCGCAGCGCGAGCTGCGGCTCGCCGGTGGCCAGCGCAGCGGCCAGCACCTCCTCGGACGCCGGAGCACCGTCGGAGTCCAGCAGCACGAACCGGTCCGGGTGCTCCGCCTGAGCGGCCCGCACCAGACCCCACACGGTGGCCGACCACGGATCGGCCGCCGCCTCGCCCGGGCGGGCGGCCACGGCCCCGGCCGTGACCAGGACCAGCCGGGAGTCCCCGACGCGCTCGTCCGTCATCCAACGGCGCACCAGCTCCAGCGCCCGAGTGGCGGCGGCGTGCGCCCGCCCGGTCCCGGCGACGTCGTCCGGGCGCACCTGGACCAGCAGTGCCTCCGGCAGCGGCGCGTCGTCCGCCGCCAGGGTCGCCGCCAGGTCGTCGGTACGGGACACCGTCAGGGCGGTGGCGGTGGCCGCGTCGGTCGGGAGCGGGAGGGACGTCCAGCCCAGCGTGTACAGCGCGTCCTGCTCGGCCGGCCGCGCCCGCAGCGACTCCGGCGACACCGTGCGCAGCACCAGCGCCCCGACCGAGACCACCGGCGAACCGGCCGGATCGGTGATCTCCAGTGCCACCGCACCGGAGGCGGCGGGTGTGATCCGGACCCGCACCGTGGTGGCGTCCGTGGCGTGCAGGGCGACCCCCGTCCACGAGAACGGCAGGCTGATCGGACCTGACTCGCCCTGCTGCGCCGCCGCCAGCGCGCCGAAGGTGAGCGGGTGCAGGGCGGCGTCCAGCAGCGCCGGGTGCACGCCGAAGCGGCGCCTGCCGCCGGCACTGCCGCTGCCCCCGCTCGGCAGGGTGACCTCGCCGAACAGCTCGTCGCCCGCCTGCCAGGCCGCGGTGAGGCCCTGGAACACCGGGCCGTAGCCGAGCCCCAGGCCGGTCAGTCGCTCGTAGAACCCGTCCAGGTCCACCGCCTGTGCGCCGACCGGCGGCCAGGCCGCGTCGGCCCCGTCCTGCGGGCGCGGCTCCGGGGCGGTCCGGGCCAGCGTGCCCTCGGCGTGCCGAGTCCACGGCGCGTCCTCGGCGTCGCCCGGCCGCGAGTGCACCCACACCGGCCGGCAGTCGTCGTCGTCGGGTGCGCCCACGGTGACCTGGAGCTGCACGGACCCCTGCTCGGGGATGACGAACGGCGCGGCCAGCGTCAGCTCCTCGACCAGCGCGCAGTCGACGTGGTCACCGGCGAACAGCACCATCTCGGCCATGCCCGTGCCCGGCACCAGCACCGTCCCGTGCACGGCGTGGTCGGCCAGCCAGGGGTGGGTGCGCAGCGAGAGGCGGCCGGAGAACACCACGCCGTCGCCCTCCGCCAGCGGCACCGCCGCCGACAACAGCGGGTGTTCGGTGGGGAGTTGGCCGAGCTGGCTCGGGTCGCCGTTGGCGGAGCTGGTGTCGATCCAGTAGGTGCGGCGCTGGAAGGGGTAGGTGGGGAGGGTGGTGTGGATGTGGCTGGTGGTGGGCCAGTTGACGGGGTGGCCGTGGGTGTGGGCGGTGGCGAGGGCGGCGAGGGTGGTGTGTGTCTCGGGGTGGTTGGGGGTGAGGGTGGCGGTTGCGGTGGCTTCGGGGTGGGTGGTGCGGGTGAGGGTGGTGAGGGTGGCGTCGGGGCCGAGTTCGAGGTAGGTGGTGACGTCGTGGTGGTGGAGGGTGGTGAGGGCGTCGTGGAAGCGGACGGCTTCGCGCAATTGGCGGGCCCAGTAGGCGGGTTCGGTGAGCTGGTCGGCCAGTTTGCCGGTGAGGGTGGAGATGATCCGAATTGAGGGCTGACTGTATGTCAGTTCGGCTGCGGTGGACTCGAATTCGTCGAGGATCGGGTCCATGTGTGCGGAGTGGAAGGCGTGGCGGGTGTTGAGGACCTTGGCTTTGCGGCCTTGGGTCTTCCACTGTGCGGCGAGGGCGTGGACGGCGTCGGTGTCCCCGGCGACGACGACGGCGTCGGCGGAGTTGACGGCGGCGATGGTGAGTGCGTCGGTGAGGTGCGGGAGGATGTCCTCCTCGGTGCCTTGGAGGGTGGCCATGGCGCCTTCGCGGGTGTTGTGCATGAGGCGGGCGCGGGCGGCGACCAGTTTGGCGGCGTCGGCGAGGGACAGGACGCCGGCGCAGTGGGCGGCGGCGATCTCGCCGATGGAGTGGCCGGCGAGGTAGTCGGGGGTGAGGCCGTGGTGTTCCAGGAGGCGGAACAGGGCCGTCTCCAGGGCGAAGAGTGCGGGCTGGGTGTGCAGGGTGGTGTCGAGCAGTCCGTCGGGGTTCGATGCGATGATGCGGCGCAGTTCGGGGTCGAAGTGGCTGAGCGCTTCGTCGTACGCGGCGGCGAAGACGGGGAAGGTGTCGTACAACTCCTCGCCCATACCGACTCGTTGCGATCCCTGCCCGGTGAACAGGTAGGCGATTTTGCCGTTTCGGGAGGCGTTGCCGGTGACCACGCCGGGGTGGTTGGCGCCCTGCGCCAGGGCGTGCAGCGCCTCTGCACGGTCGCCGGGCAGGACGACCGCGCGGTGCTCGAACAGCGAGCGGCCGGTGGTCAGAACGTGTGCGACGTCCGTGTCGGCAGCGTCAGGGCGTTCGGTGAGCCAGTCCAGGAGGCGGCGGGCCTGGTCGCGCAGCGCCGGTTCCGACTTCGCCGACAGCGGCCAGACGACCGGCAGTTCGGGCCCCTCGGCGGTCGCCTCGTCGGCCACCTCCTCGACGGGCGGCTGCTCCAGGATGACGTGCGCGTTCGTCCCGCTCACGCCGAACGACGAGACGGCCGCCCGACGCGGGTGGTCGGAGTCATCCCACGGTCGTGCCTCGGTCAACAGCTCGACCGCGCCGGCCGTCCAATCGACGTGCGGGGACGGTTCGTTGACGTGCAGCGTCTTCGGCAGGACGCCGTGCTGCATCGCCATGACCATCTTGATGATCCCGGCGACGCCGGCCGCCGCCTGGGAGTGTCCGAGGTTGGACTTCAACGAGCCCAGCCACAGCGGACGTTCGGCGGCACGCTCGCGGCCGTAGGTGGCGAGCAGCGCCTGGGCCTCGATCGGGTCGCCCAGGGTGGTGCCCGTGCCGTGGCCTTCCACGACGTCGACTTCCGCGCTGCTCAGCCCGGCGTTGGCCAGGGCGGCACGGATGACGCGTTGCTGGGAGGGGCCGTTGGGGGCGGTGAGGCCGTTGCTGGCGCCGTCCTGGTTGATCGCCGAGCCGCGCACCACCGCGAGCACCTGGTGCCCGTTGCGGCGCGCGTCGGACAGCCGCTCGACGAGGAGCAGGCCGACGCCTTCGCTCCAGCCGGTGCCGTCGGCGTCGGCGGAGAACGCCTTGCACCGGCCGTCCGGTGCGAGGCCGCGCTGGCGGCTGAACTCGATGAAGGTGGTGGGCGTGGCCATCACCGTCGCGCCACCGGCGAGCGCCAGGTCGCACTCGCCGTTGCGCAGTGCCTGCGCGGCCAGGTGCAGGGCGACCAGTGAGGAGGAGCAGGCTGTGTCGATGGTCACGGCCGGGCCCTCGAACCCGAAGGTGTACGACACCCGGCCCGAGGCGATGCTCGGCGCACTGCCCGTCCCGATGAACCCTTCGAAGCCACGCGGCGCGTGGTCGACCAGCCGGGAGCCGTAGTCGTTGTACATGATGCCGGTGAAGACGCCGGTCTGGCTGCCGTGCAGCGCTGCCGGGTCGAGGCCGGCCCGCTCGAACACCTCCCAGGCGGTCTCCAGCAGCAGTCGCTGCTGCGGGTCGGTGGCCAGTGCTTCGCGCGGCGAGATCCCGAAGAAGTCGCCGTCGAACTCGGCGGCCTCGTGCAGGAATCCGCCGTTGCGGGTGTACGAGGTGCCGACATGCTCGGGGTCCGGGTGGAACAGGTCCTCCGACCAGCCGCGGTCGAGCGGGAAGGGCGAGACGGCGTCCACCCCGTCCGCGACCAGTTGCCAGAGGTCCTCGGGCGAGCGCACCCCGCCGGGGTAGCGGCAGGCCATCCCGACGATCACGATCGGCTCGTCGTCCAGCGCCGTCGGGCGGACGGCGACCGCACCGGCACCGGCCGCGGTGGATGCGCCGAGCAGTTCATCGCACAGATACCCGGCCAGGGCGACCGGGGTCGGGTAGTCGAACACCAGCGTGGCGGGGAGCCGCAGCCCGGTGACGCCGGCCAGGCGGTTGCGGAAGTCCACGGCGGTCAGCGAGTCGAAGCCCAGGTCGGTGAACTGCCGGTCCGCCGGCACGGAACCGGCTCCGTCGTGGCCGAGTACGGTCGCCACTGCGGAGCACACGGTCTCCAGCAGGACGGCGTCGCGCTCGGCGGCCGGCAGGGCGGCGACTCGCTGGGCGAGCGAGCCGCTGCCGGAGGCCGGGCCGGCCGCGGCGCGGCGCAGGCCCGTACGGACCAGGCCGCGCAGGGCGACCGGCACCTCGTCGGCGTTACGCAGGGCGGCGAGGTTGAGCCGGGCCGGGACGACGAGGGCGCGGTCGATGCCGAGCGCGTCGTCGAAGAGGGCCAGCCCCTGCTCGACCGTCATCGGAGTGACGCCACCCCGGCTGAGGCGGGCGCGGTCGCGGTCGGTGAGCTGTGCGGTCATGCCGTCGCCGGTGTCCCAGAAGCCCCAGGGCAGCGAGACCGTGGGACGACCGAGCGCCCGTCGGTGGTGGGCCAGCGCGTCCAGGAACGCGTTGGCAGCGGTGTAGTTGCCCTGGCCGGGGCTGCCGAGGGTGGCGGCGATGGAGGAGAAGAGCACCAACGCGGTGTCGGGACCGATGAGTTCGTGCAGGTGCCAGGCCGCGTCCACCTTCGGGCGCAGCACGGCGGCCAGCCGCTCCGGGGTGAGCGCGGCGATCACGCCGTCGTCCAGCACGCCCGCGACGTGCACGACCGCGGTGAGCGGACGGTCCAGGGACTCCAGCAGGACGGAGAGCGCGGCGCGGTCAGCGGCGTCGCAGGCCGCGACGGTCACCGTGGCGCCGAGCCCGGTCAGTTCGGCCACCAACTCGGCGGCGCCCGCCGCCTCGGGGCCACGCCGGCTGGTGAGCACCAGGTGGCGCACGCCGTGCCCGGTCACCAGGTGACGGGCCAGTTCGGCGCCGAGGGTGCCGGTGCCGCCGGTGATCAGCACGGTGTCGTCCGGGCCGAGTCCGATGGGGGCGATGTCGGTGGGCACGTCGTCGGTGCGGTCGGCGCCGGGGGTTGCCGCCGACACGCGGACGAGTCGCGGTACCAGCAACTCGCCTGCGCGGAGCGCGACTTGCGACTCACCGCTGGCGAGCGCGGCGGGTACTGCGGCCGCCGACGCCGGGTCCTCGTCCAGGTCGATCAGCACGAACCGGTCCGGGTTCTCCGTCTGCGCGCTGCGGACCAGGCCCCAGACGGTCGAGGATGCGGGGTCGTTCACGTCGTCGGCGGGCACGGCCCGGCGCGTGACCAGGGCCAGCCGCGACTGGGCGAACCGTTCGTCCGCCAGCCAGGCCTGGACGATCGCCAGCGCCCGCCCGGCCACCGCATGCGCAGCGGCCGCCTGGCCCTCGCCGTCACCGCCGCCCTCGCCCCCGGTCGCCGAGAGGTCGATCCGTACGGCCGGCGTCGGCACCAGTGTGGCCAGGTCCTCAGGGTTGGAGATCGACGCGATGTCTTCCACGACCGCGTCGGTCGCGACCTGCACGGGCACCCATTCCACGCCGTACAGCGGCCGCGCCGCCGCCGGCGCGGCCGTCCGCGACATGGCGCGCAACGTCAGCCCCTCGGCGGTCAGCACGGGCGCGCCCTCGGCGTCGACCAGCGTCAGCCGCATGGTGGCGGCGTCGACGGGCGTCAGCCGGACGCGGGCGGCGACCGCACCCCGTGCGTGCAGGGTGACCCCCGTCCAGGCGAACGGCAGGCGCACCTGGTCGTCCTCGCTCTCCAGCACGCCGAGGCCGAGCGAGTGCATCGCGGAGTCCAGCAGTGCCGGGTGCAGGCCGAACGCCTCGGCCGCCTCGAACTGCCCATCCGGGAGCCGGACTTCCGCGCACACGTCATCGCCGTCCCGCCAGCCCGCGCGCAGGCCCTGGAACGTCTCCCCGTACCGGAAGCCCGCGTCGGCGAGCCGGTCGTAGAGCCCGTCGGTGTCGACGGCCACGGCCTTCGCCGGGGGCCAGGCGGTGCCGAGCGGCGCCCCGTTCAGGGCCGCCGAGCCCGACGCGGTGAGGGTGCCGGACGCGTGCCGCGTCCATTCGGTGTCCTCGCCGACCGCGCGGGAGTGCACCCGCACCGCGCGGCGGCCGTCGTCATCCGGGGAGCCGACGCTCAACTGCAGCTGGACAGCGCCCTGTTCGGGCAGCGCGAGTGGGGATTCGATGGTCAGCTCGTCGACGGTGTCGTAACCGACCTGCCCGGCGGCGTGAAGTGCCAGCTCCACGAACGCCGCGCCCGGCAGTAGCGCGGTCCCGAGCACCTCGTGGTCGGCCAGCCAGGGGTGGGTGCGCAGTGAGATCCGCCCGGTGAGCAGCAGCCCGTCGTCCTCGGCCACCGTAATGGCGACCCCGAGCAGCGGGTGCTCCGCCTGGTCGAGTCCCAGTTCGGCCACCTTCACCGTGCCGGTGGGCTGGAGCCAGTAGGTCTGGCGCTGGAAGGGGTAGGTGGGGAGGGTGGTGTGGATGTGGCTGGTGGTGGGCCAGTTGACGGGGTGGCCGTGGGTGTGGGTGGTGGCGAGGGCGCCGAGAGCGGTGGCTGCCTCGGGTCGGTTCGGTATGAGGGTCGCCGCTGTGACCGCGTCCGGGTGGGTGGTGCGGGTGAGGGTGGTGAGGGTGGTGTCGGGGCCGAGTTCGAGGTAGGTGGTGACGTCGTGGTGGTGGAGGGTGGTGAGGGCGTCGTGGAAGCGGACGGCTTCGCGCAATTGGCGGGCCCAGTAGGCGGGTTCGGTGAGCTGATCGGCCAACTCGCCGGTGAGGGTGGAGATGATCGGGATCGTTGGCTCGTGGTAGGTCAATGTCTCGGCGACGGCGCGGAATTCGTCGAGGATCGGGTTCATGTGTGCGGAGTGGAAGGCGTGGCGGGTGTTGAGGACCTTGGCTTTGCGGCCCTGTTCCTTCCACTGTGCGGCGAGGGCGTGGACGGCGTCGGTGTCCCCGGCGACGACGACGGCGTCGGCGGAGTTGACGGCGGCGATGGTGAGTGCGTCGGTGAGGTGAGGCAGGATGTCCTCCTCGACCCCCTGGAGGGTCGCCATGGCGCCTTCGCCGGTGCTGTGCATGAGCCGGGCGCGGGCGGCGACCAGCTTCGCCGCATCACTCAACGACAGGACGCCGGCGCAGTGGGCGGCGGCGATCTCACCGATGGAGTGCCCGGCGAGGTAGTCGGGGGTGAGGCCGTGGTGTTCCAGGAGGCGGAACAGGGCCGTCTCCAGGGCGAACAGCGCCGGCTGGGTGTACAGGGTGGTGTCGAGCAGCCCGTCCGGGTTCGACGCGATGATTTCCCGCAACTGCGGGTCGAAGTGGCGCAGCGCCTCCTCGTACGCGGCGGCGAACACCGGGAAGGTGGTGTACAACTCCTCACCCATGCCGACCCGTTGCGATCCCTGCCCGGTGAACAGGAACGCCAGCTTGCCGCCGCTCGCCGCCGCACTGCCCGTCACCACCGACGGGTGCGGCGTGGCATCGGCCACGGCGCGCAGCGCCTCCGCCCGGTCGTCGGGCAGCACGACCGCACGGTGCTCGAACAGCGAGCGGCCGGTGGTCAGTGCGTGGGCGATGTCGGCATCGTCCGTGTCCGGGTGTTCGGTGAGCCAGTCCAGGAGCTGCCGGGCCTGGTCGCGCAGCGCCGTTTCCGACTTCGCCGACAGCGGCCAGACGGCGGGCAGTTCGGACCCCTGCATGCCCTCGTCGGCGGCCGCCTCGACCGCCGGGGCCTCCTCCAGGATCACGTGCGCGTTCGTCCCGCTCACACCGAAGGAGGAGACGGCCGCCCGGCGCGGACGTCCGTCCGTCGCCTCCCACGGCTGCGCGTCCGTGAGGAGCGAGACCGCGCCGACCGTCCAATCGACGTGCGGGGAGGGCTCGTTGACGTGCAGCGTCTTCGGCAGGACGCCGTGCTGCATCGCCATGACCATCTTGATGATGCCGGCGACACCGGACGCCGCCTGGGCGTGGCCGATGTTGGACTTCAACGAGCCCAGCCAGAGCGGCCGTTCGGCCGGCCGGTCCTGCCCGTAGGTGGCGAGCAACGCCTGCGCCTCGATCGGGTC
>NZ_JBICZB010000130.1:0-12146 GCF_043201815.1 Kitasatospora sp. NPDC048296 | reverse complement strand
AGCTACAAGGCCACCATCAGCATCGACATCCTGACGACACCAGACCCGTGACCGGAACCCGCAGGCTCTATCTACACGGCGTTGGATCTAGGCCGCCGCTGCCGCCGAGGCGATCGGTTCGAGCAGGAGGTGGGGGCGGACCAGGGCGCGGGAGACGGCGTCCTCGCGTCGGCCGACCGCGCGGGCGGGGTTGGGGCGCATGGCGACCTCGGCCGGCGGGACGGGCCCGCCGCCGCACTTCGGGCAGGCGCCGACGAGGTCCAGGTCGGTGCCGCAGGCGGCGTGCGCGAACAGGTGGTGCGGACCGCCCTCGGTGGCGTGCCGGCCGCCCCAGCGACTCAACTGGTAGAGCGGGCCCCAGAGTTCGAGGCCGACCCCGGTGAGCAGGTAGCCGTGGCGCAGCGGACCCTGCTGGTACGGCTCCTTGCGCAGCACCCCGGCCGCGACCAGGGCGTTCAGGCGCGCGGTGAGGACGGCGCGGGGGATGCCGAGGTGGGCGAGGAAGTCGTTGAACCGCTGTACGCCGTAGAACGCGTCGCGCACGATCAGCAGGCTCCAGCGCTCGCCGACGACCTCCAGCGCGCGGGCCAGTGCGCAGTCCTGCAGTTCGTAGTCGGTTCCCAGCGCCATGCGGGTCAGCGTAGTCCACCCGACTGGTGGGTTCAATGAACAGACCACGGGTGGTAGCGTGCCGCCGAGACGAAGGTTCATTCACCAGACCCATCGGTCCGCGCTCCGGAGGGAACACCCATGTCCCCCGCACCACCCGGCTCCTCCCCCGCCCCACCGGCCGTGTCCGTCCGGCCCGGCGCCACACTGGCCGTGACGGCGGCGGCGACCGCCCTGGTCACCGTCGCCTACACCGCCCCCACCGCCTCGCTCGCCGCCACCGCCCGGGCCGCCCACCTCGGCGCCTCCGGCCGCACCTGGATCCTCACCGGCACCCTGGTCGGCATCTCGGCACTGCTGCTCACCGCCGGCAGCGCCGCCGACGACCACGGCCGCAAGCGGGTCTTCACCTTCGGCGTGACCCTGTTCGCCGCCGCCGAGGCCCTGGCCGCACTCGCCCCCGGCGGCGCCGTCTACCTGGCCGCCCGGGTGCTGCTCGGCATCGCCTCGGCCGCCGTCCTGGCACCCGCGCTCGGCCTGATCAGCCACGCCCACCCGCCGGGGCCCGCCCGGATCCGGGCGCTCGGGATCTGGGGCGCGGCCGTCGGCCTCGGCATCGCGGTCGGACCGGTCTACGGCGCGCTGGTCCAGCAATGGGCCGGCTGGCGCACGGTCGGCGGCGGACTCGCGCTGGTCTCGGCCGCCGTGGCCGCCTGCGCCGCCGTGCACCTCACCGAGTCACGGGCCGAGCAGCCCCGCGCGCTCGACCCGTACGGCGTGCTGACCCTCGCCGCCGGGACGTCCGTGCTGATCGCCGGACTGGCCGAGGGCCGCACCGGCTGGGGGCGGCCGGTCGTGGTGGCGCTGCTCGCGGGCGGAGTGCTGCTGCTGGCGGCCTTCGCCGTGGTCGAGGCGAAGGTCCGCGAGCCGATGCTCGACCTCGCGCTGTTCCGCAGCCCCGGCTTCATCGCCGCGACCGGCGGGGCGCTGTTCACCGGGCTCTCGCTGGTCGGCTTCATGAGCTACCTGCCCACCCTGCTCCAGGGCGTGCTCGGCCTGTCCGGCCTGGCGGCGGGCGGCGTGCTCGCCCTGTGGTCGGGCCTGTCGGTGGTCTCCGCCCTCCAGGCCCGTCGGCTCGCCGCGCACCTGTCGGCCACCGCACAGGTCGCCTTCGGCCTGCTGGTCTGCGGCCTGGGCGAAGCCGGGCTGTACGGGCTCACCCCCGGCCCCCCCTGGCTCCGGCTGGCACCCGGCCTCGCGGTCGCGGGGATCGGCAGCGGCGTCCTCAACGCGGCCCTCGCCCGCCTGGCGGTCAGCAGCGTCCCGGCCCACCGCGCGGCGATGGGCTCGGGCGCCAACAACACCTCCCGCTACCTGGGTTCGGCCCTCGGCGTGGCCGTGACGGTCGCCGTCGCCGGCTCCGCCCGCGCCGCTGCCCCGGGCCCCGAGGCGGCAGCCCGCGCCCTCGCCACGGGCACCGACCGCGCCGTCCTGGTCGCCGCCGCCCTCTGCCTCACCGGCGCCGCGCTCGCGGTCGCGGCCCGCCGCGCCGAGGCCCGCGACAAGACCATCACCGGACCGGAGCCGACGGCGCCGGCCCGGGAACGCGCCGCCACCCGGTGACCCGCGACCGGGAACGCCGACGGCCCGCACCACGGGCGCCCTCCGGCGTCGCCGTCCCCTCCCTCATCGGCCCGGCACCGACGCTCACCACGCCGAGGCCCGCACCGGGCCGGCGGTCGCCGCGAGCGCGTCGACGGCGGGCCCCGGCACGGGCACGCGCGGGCAGCGGCCCAGGTGTCCGGGGCGGCCACGAGGGGCGCGGGCCAGGGGCCGCGTGCGACGATGGCAGGGCTGGTGGGAACGATCTCCGGGCGGGTCTCTGGCCATGGTGAACGACGAAGGGCGGCGCCAGGGGGAGCCGCGGCGGGATGCTCTGCTGGTGCCGATCGCCACGGCGCTGATCGAGGCCGACGGGCGGATCCTGCACTGGAGCTCCGACGCGGAGGCACTGCTCGGTTACCGTGCGGACGAGGCGGTGGGGCAGAAGGCGGCGAAGCTGCTGACCTCGGACGAGACGCGGCCCGAGGTGCTGGAGCTGTTCGGGCAGATCATGGAGGGCCTGGAGTGGTCCGGGGTGTTCCCGGTGCGGCACCGCGACGGGCACCTGGTGAACCTGGAGTTCCGCACCCACCCGATCCGGGGGCCCGGTGGGGCGCCGCTGGTGCTGGCCGTCGCGTCCGAGGTGACGACACTGCACCGGATCCAGGCGGATCTGGCCGTGCTGGACGGGTTCTTCTCCCAGTCCCCGGTCGGCATGGCGGTGTACGACACCGAGCTGCGATTCGTGCGGCTGAACGAGGCGCTGGCCCGGGCGAACGGGCTGCCCGCCGACGACCACCTGGGCCACCGGCTCACCGAGCTGATGCCGGGGATCAACAGCGCCGAGGCCGAGACGGTGATGCGGCAGGTGCTGGCGGGCGGTGAGCCGGTGGTGGACCTCCGCACGCACGGGCGCACCCCGGAGGATCCGCAGCACGAGCACGCCTGGTCCGCGTCCTACTTCCGGCTGGCGGACCGGGCCGGGCGGGTGCTCGGGGTCAGCGCGACCGTCATCGACAGGACCGCGCGTTACCGCGCCGAGGCCCGGGCGGCCCGCGCGCAGGAGCGGCTCGCCCTGCTGGTCGATGCGACCGCCTCGATCGGCACCACCCTCGACCTGCGGCAGACCGCCCGGGAGCTGGCCGACGCGATGGTTCCCAGGCTCGCCGACGTCAGCGGGGTGTTCGCGCTGGAGGCGCTGGTGGCGGGCGGCAACGTCGAGCCACCTGCCCCGGAGGCCCCGCAGCTGGTGCGCCGCCTGGCGCTGGCCACCACCGACCCGCTGTACCCGGCCGAGGCGCTGCCGGTGGACGCGGTGTACGAGCTGACGGCGGACTCCCCTTACGGCCGGGCGCTGACCACCGGGCGCACGGTGGTCGTGCCGTCCTGGGAGCTGAAGCCGCTGAGCGAGTCCATCAACGAGAGCCGCCGCCAGGCGTTCTCGGGCGACCGGCCGCGTCCGGTGCGGATCACGCCGCTGGTGGCGCGCGGCACGACGCTCGGCATGGTGATGTACTCGCGGCGCGGCGACCGGGAGTCCTTCGCGGCGGCCGACATCACCCTGGGCGACGAGCTGGCCTCGCGGGCCGCCGTCGCGATCGACAATGCCCGGCTGTACCTGCGCCAGCACCAGACGGTGCTGGCCCGACAGCAGGCGCTGCGCGAGGCGAAGGCGGCGCAGGAGCGGCTCGCGCTGGTCAACGCGGCCTCCACCCGGATCGGCACCACGCTCGAAATCGGCCGGACCGCGCAGGAGTTGGCCGAGGTGGCGACGCCCCGGCTGGCCGACACGGTGGTGGTGGAGGTCCTGGAGGAACTGGTCCGGGGCGAGCGGGAGGCCCGTGCCGCGCCGGACGGTTCGGCGCTGCTGCGGCGGATCGCCTTCCACTCGGTGCGCGGCTCCACCCTGGCGCCGATCGACCGGCTGGGCGGGGCGCACCGCTTCCTGCCCAGTTCGCCGTACGCGTGGAGCCTGGCGCACCGCAAGCCGGTACTGGTGCCGCGGATGGACGAGGAGGGCATGGCCTGGTTCGCCGACGACCCGGTACGCACCGCCGCCGTACGGGAGCAGAACGTGCTCTCGTTCATGGTGGTCCCGCTGATCGCGCGGGGCAGCGCGGTCGGCGTGGCGGGTTTCTACCGGACCATGGTGGAGCGCCCGTACGAGGACGAAGACCTCGCGCTGGCCGGGGAGTTGGCGGTGCGGGCGGCGGTGTCGATCGACAACGCGCTGCTGTTCACCCGGGAGCGAGACGCGGCCGCCGCCCGGCAGCGGGCGCTGGACGAGGCCTGGGCCGCCCAGCAGCGGCTGGGCCTGCTGAACGAGGCCAGCAACCGGATCGGCACCACGCTCGATCTGCACCGCACCGCCCAGGAGTTGGTGGAGGTGGTGATCCCGCGCTTCGCCGACTTCGTCACCGTGGACCTGCGCGAGGCGGTGCTCAGCGGCGAGGAGGCCGGGCCGATGCCCCGGGACGGCTCGGTGCTGATGCGGGCGGTGGCGGTCGGCGAGGTGGCCCAGGACGGCACCATGACGGAGGCCGCCGACCAGGTCGGCGAGACCTCGCAGTCCGCCGAGGTGTACGCGCAGAGCCTGCGCACCCGGCGCTCGATCCTGATCTCCGAGGTGACCGAGGAGGAGCTGCGCCGGATCGTCGCCTCGCCCGACCGGGTGGAGCCAGGGCTGGACGCCGGGATCCACTCGTACCTGATGGTGCCGTTGGTGGCGCGCGGACTCGTGCTGGGCGGCGCGGAGTTCGTCCGCACCCGCAACCCGGTGCCGTTCGGCCCGGCGGACCGTTCACTGGCCGAGGAGCTGGCCGCCCGAACGGCGCTGGCGATCGACAACGGGCGGCTCTACCGCCGCGAGCGGGACACCGCGCTCACGCTCCAACGCAGCCTGCTGCCGCAGGAGATCCACCGTACGCTCGGCTTGGAGCTGGCCTACCGCTACCTGCCCAGCAGCGTGGTGAGCGAGGTCGGCGGCGACTGGTTCGACGTGGTGCCGCTCTCCGCCGGCCGGGTCGCGCTGATCGTCGGCGACGTGATGGGCCACGGCATCCGGGCCGCCGCCACCATGGGCCAACTCCGGACCGTGGCCCGGACGTTGATCACCCTCGAACTGGACCCGGCACGGGTGCTGTACCGGTTGGACGAGGCCACCACCGCGCTCAGCGAGGGGCAGTTCGCCACCTGCGTGTGCGTGGTGTACGACCCGGTGGACCGCCGCTGCACCGCGGCCTGCGCCGGGCACCTGCCGCCCGTGGTCGCCGACACCGAGGGCAACGCCGACCTGGTCGACCTGCCGCCCGGCGCACCGCTCGGGGTCGGCGGAGTCCCCTTCGAGAGCGTGGAGTTCACCCTCCCCGAGGAGGGCATCCTGACCCTCTACACCGACGGCCTGATCGAGCGCCGGGGCCGTGACCTGGACGAGGGCCTGACCCTGCTGCGCCGCACCGTCGCGGACCGGCGCCGCACGCTGGAGCAGACCTGCGACGCCGTCCTGACCCGGCTCACCGGCCGCACCTCCGAGGACGACATCGCGGTCATCATGGCGCAGGTCCGCCCGCGGGGCGCGGACCGGATCGCCATCCTGCCGCTCACCGGCGACCGCGCGATGGTCGCCCACTCGCGCCGCTTCACCCGCGACACGCTGGCCGCCTGGGGGCTGAGCGCGCTCGCGTACTGGGCCGAACTGCTCGCCAGCGAGCTGATCACCAACGCCCTGGTGCACGCCGGATCCCCCACCCAACTGAGGCTGTTCTGCAACCGGGTGCTCACCGTGGAGGTCGCCGACCGGGGGAGCGCGGCGCCCCGGATCCGCCGCGCCGACACCGAGGACGAGGGCGGGCGCGGCGTCCACCTGGTCAACGAGCTGGCGCACCGCTGGGGCACCCGCCGGACCAGGGACGGCAAGGTGGTCTGGTTCGAGCTGGAGCTGCCGCCGGGCTTCTCGACCGATTAGACCCGCATGGACAACGGATGGTTGTCGGGATGCCTGTGCGGTTGTTGGCCGCCACCGCCGCCGCCGGGCTTTGCTGGTGCCACGGCGGGAGAGCCCCGACCGAACGTGCCAGAGGAGCCCGCCATGCAGCAGCCCGACGCCCGCACCGTCGTCACCGACTACGTCACCCTCCTCGCGGCGGGCGAACGCGACGCCGCCATCGCCCTGTTCGCCGAGGACGCGACCTGGACCTACCCGGGCGGCCTCGCCCTGTCCCGCACCTGGCACGGCAAGCAGGAGATCTTCGGCGAGTTCCTCGGTCAGGTCGGCGCCCTGTTCGCCGCCGACGGCCTGCCGGCCATCACCCTCACCCACGTCCTCGCCGACGGCCCGCAGGCGGTGGCCGAGTGGACCACCGTCGGGAAGGCCGCCAACGGCGCCGCGTACGAGAATCACTGCCTGGGCGTGTTCACCGTGGAGAACGGGCTGATCACCGCCGTCCGCGAGTACCTGGACACCCACCACGTGGCGCAGACCCTGCTGGCCTGAGCGGCGCCCCGGAATCGGCACCGTGATCGCATCCCCGCCCGCCGGGGTGCGGGCCCGGACTGGCGGGGAATCATCGTTCCCCCCGCCCTGGCCGACCGCCGTGCGGGGCCGGCGGACACCCACGGGGGAGTCGCCGAGTTGTTGACCACCAGCAGGTCGCCGGGCCGCAGCACCTCGGGCAGTTCGGTGAAGCGGCGGTGCTCGATGTCGCCGGAGGCGCGCCGGCCGACCAGCATCCGTACGCCGTCCCGGGCCCCGCCGCGGGCCTCCGCCGGTGCGCGGGCGGAGAGTTCGGGCGGAACGGTGGGGCCGAGGCCGAGACCGGTCAGGGCCGTCATCGCCCACCCCGGTCGGCGGCGGCCGCCACCAGGTCCTCGGCGCGGTAGCGGCCGGAGGGGGTGCGGTCGCGCAGCAGGCCGAGCAGAACGGGTGCGACCTGCTCGGGCAGGGGCTCGCCGGAGATGTCCTCGCCGGGGCTCGCCTCCTGCAGCATCCGGGTGCGCATGCTGCCCGGGTCGACCGCCCAGACGCACAACTCCTGCTCCTCCCTGGCGAGTACGGCGGTGGCCAGGTCGAGCGCGGCCTTGCTGGCGCCGTAGCCTCCCCAGCCGAGGTAGGGCACCACGGCGGCGTCCGAGCTGATGTTGAGGACGGCGCCGGAGCGGGCGCGTAGCTGGGGCAGGACGAGTTGGGTGAGCGCGATCGGGGCGAGCGCGTTGACCTCGAAGGTCTCCAGCAGGTCCGGCAGCGGGAAGTCGGCCAGCCGGGGCAGCGGCTCGGCGCCGGGGGCGGGGGCGCCGTTGAGCGTGCCGGCGTTGTTGACCAGGAGGCTCGCGCCACCGAGTCCTTCGGCGGCCTCGGCCAGGCGGGCGCGGTGGTCGTCGTCGACGATCGAGCCGGGCAGGGCCACCACCTCGGTGACGGCGGCCACGGCCGCTTCGGCCTCGGCGAGTTCGGCAGCGCCCCGGGCGGTGATCACCAGCTGCCAGCCCTCGGCGGCGAGGGCGTGCGCGAGCGCCAGGCCGAGTCCTCGGGAGGCGCCGGTGACCAGGGCGACGGAGGCGGGGACGGTGTGCGGTGCTGCGTTCATGGGGCAACGATCCCGCCGCCGGGGCGAGCGGCGGATCGGTCGCCCGGCTTGGGACCGGGTCATGCGTTCGTCCTAGACCGACGGGCCGTCCCAGGACCGGGCCTCCCAGCCCTGGGGGCCGGTCCGGGCAGCGAGGGTGCGGCGGCGGTGTCAGCCCGCCCAGCGTGGCCCCGCGGTGGCCGTGAGCAGCCGGGCGGCGGAACGGCGCGCGGCAGCCGGGGCAACCGCGTACTGGGGGAACCGGACGCTGCCGCCGCTGATCAGCCCGGATGAATTACCGGCGGTCCCGCACCTCCACCGGTGTGTGCGGCCGACCGATCGGGTACGGGTGGTCAGTCCATTCCATCCGCCTTCCCATCCGGCCCGCACGGCCCAGACCTGGAGGTCCGCATGTCCACCGACTCCAGCGCACGGAACTGCCCGTTCGACTTCGCCGAAGCCCTTGAGTTCGACCCGACGCTCCGGCAACTCATGAACGACGCACCGGCCAGCCGCATCCGCCTCCCCTACGGCGAGGGGGAGGCCTGGCTCGTCACGGGGTACGACGACGTGCGCACAGTGACCACTGACCGGCGTTTCAGTCGCCACGCCATCGTCGGCCGGGACTTCCCGCGCATGACTCCCGAGCCGATCGTCCAGGCCGAGGCGATCAACGTCATGGACCCGCCCGCCAGCGCCCGCCTGCGCAGCCTGGTGTCCAAGGGCTTCACACCCGACCACATCGAGCGGATGAGGGACCGCACCCAGCACGTGGTGAACGAGCTGCTGGACCGCATGCAGGACCAGGGTCCCCCGGCCGACCTCATGGAGCACCTGGCCCACCCGCTCCCGCTGATCACGATCTGCGAGGTCCTGGAGATCCCCGAGGCCGACAGCGCACAGCTGCGCGCCAACGCCCGGACGATGATGAACATGGACCTGGACAACAAGCCGGACGCGGTACGGGCCAAGGCCGACCTGCGGGCGTACTTCGCCGAACTGACGGCCGAACGGCGCAGGAACCCCGGTGACGACCTGATCAGCGCGCTGGCCACGGCCCGCGACGGGGACGAGGTCCTCGACGAGCGGGAACTCACCGTGATGGCCATGGTGCTGCTGATCACCGGCCAGGACACCACGACGTACGAGCTCGGCAACCTCTCGTACACCATCCTCACCCGGCCGGACGTACGCGCCACCCTGAGCGAGCGGCCCGAGCTGCTCCCCCAGGTGATCCAGGAGATGCTGCGCTTCATCCCGTTCCGCAAGGGCGTCGGCATCCCCCGGGTGGCCCTTGAGGACGTGGAGCTGAGCGGGGTCACGATCCCGGCGGGGGACATCGTGCACGTCTCCTACCTGACCGCCAACCGGGACGGCCGCAGGTTCGAGCGGCCCGACGAGCTGGACCTGGAGCGGACCACCCCCTCCCACATGACCTTCGGCTGGGGCGCGCACCACTGCCTCGGCGCACCGCTGGCCATCACCGAACTCGAAGTCGCCTTCGGGACCCTGCTGGAGCGCTTCCCCAGGATCGCGCTGGCGAAGCCGGCCGCGGAGCTGGCGTGGAACACCTCGTCGATCTGGCGCTATCCGCTCGGGCTGCCGGTCACCTGGTGACGGTGCTCCCCCACGCTCAGGCGCCCGCCTGCCGCCGGCTCGCTTCCGGCATCGCCGCGCACGTCGGCCCGCGCACCTCGGAGTGTGCGGGCCGACGTGCGTGCCGGACCCACCTTCCGTAAATTGGGCTGACGTGGCCCGAACCAACTCGCGGCCGGCTGGGCCGCCCGCACAGCGAGCATCAGAACCTCGCTCTGCCGGCTCGTCTGCCGCGCCGTTGGGCCCCGCCCGGTGAGTCCCGCCGCCGCGCCCGCTCCACGCGTCCGGCTCGCAGCGGCTGCCGTCGAGTACCGAATTCCCCGCCTCGCCAAGGTCGCACCGGGAACTCCGCCCGTCAGGAGGAAGTCCCATGGCCGTTCTGTGTAAGCCGGCGATAGCCGTGCCGGAGCACATCATCACCAACGAGGAAACCCTCGAACTGGCGCGCAGGCTCCACCGCGACCATCCCCAGCTCGATCTGGCGTTGCGCCTCATCAAGAACACCGGGGTGCAGAAGCGGCATCTGATCCAACCCATCGACGTGGTGCTGAAGCACCCGGGGTTGGACGAGCGGAGCGCCGTCTTCGAGACGGAGTCCAAGGCCCGCGTCCCGGCGGTGGTGGTCGAGGCCCTCGCAGCGGCCCAAGTGGAGCCGTCACAGATCGACCTGATCGTCTACGTGTCGTGCACCGGCTTCATGATGCCGTCGCTCACGGCGTGGCTGATCAACAAGCTGGGCTTCCGGCCGGAGACCCGGCAGCTGCCGATCGCCCAGCTGGGCTGTGCGGCCGGCGGCGCGGCGGTGAACCGGGCCCATGACTTCTGTTCGGCCTACCCGGGCGCCAACGTGCTGATCGTGGCCTGCGAGTTCTGCTCGCTGTGCTACCAGCCCACCGACCTGGGCGTGGGCTCGCTGCTGTCCAACGGCCTGTTCGGCGACGGGATCGCCGCCGCCGTGGTCCGGGGCGAGGGCGGCACCGGGATCCGGTTGGAGCGCAACGGCTCGTACCTCATCCCGAACACCGAGGAATGGATCTCCTACGCGGTCCGCCCCACCGGGTTCCACTTCCAGCTGGACAGGCGGGTGCCGGGAACGATGGAGCCCCTCAGCCCGGCCCTGCGTGCGGTGGCGGAGCAGCACCAGTGGGACGTGGGCACGCTGGACTTCTACATCGTCCACGCCGGCGGTCCGCGGATCCTGGACGACCTGAGCCGCTTCCTGGGGGTGCCGCCCGAGGCGTTCCGCTTCAGCCGGGCCACCCTCACCCAGTACGGCAACATCGCGAGTGCGGTCGTGCTCGACGCCCTGGCCCGGATGTTCGACGAGAAGTCGGCTCTCAACGGCCACCAAGGGCTGCTGGCCGGGTTCGGCCCGGGTATCACCGCCGAGATGTCCCTGGGCACCTGGGCGGCGTCCGGCTCCTGACCGAGAGGTCGAGCCGCTCCCCCATCCGATCCTTCGTCCGGCCGCCGGCACACCCCGGCGGCCGGTCCAGACGGGAGCCGTCACCCGCGCGCCGCCGTGGCCACCGCACGGGGACCGGGTCCCGTACTCGCCCCGGGCTCTGGAGGTACCTGTGAAAACCGAGGACGCAACCCCCGGGAACCCCGTTCCCCCCGCTGTAGCGCGACGACCACTGCTGACGGCGGCCGGGCTGATGCCAGTACTCGTCGGCCTGGCGGGGGATGCGACGACGGGGACGGCCGCGGCCCGTGATCCCGGCGGCACGAGGCCGGTCGCAGCCCATGATCACGGCGGCATGGGGGCCGCCCCCATCCCGGTGAGCACCCGCGAGGAGGACTGGGGCGACGTCGCGCACACCCTCGGCCGCCCGGGCAACCTCATCCGCAGGACCTACCACCACACGCCCTTCCCGCGGCACGACCTGCGCGTGGTCAGCCGCGGCGTCAACATCACCCCCGGGCTCGCGCTGGGCTCGCACGCCTCCTTCGCGCGGTACGACGACGGCAGCATCCTGATGATGGGCGATCTGGTGGTGACCGCGGACGAACTGCCGGCGTTCACCGACGCCCTCCGGGCTCAGGGGATCGCCCTGACCGCCATCCACAAACACCTCCCGGCGCAGTCGCCGGACGTCTGGTGGACCCATGTCTGCGCACACGGGAAGGACGGCAGGGCACTGGCCCGCGGGCTGCGGGCCGCGCTCGACCGCACCGGCACTCCAGCACCGCGCCCGCCCAGACCGCTGCGGCCCCTCGATCTGGACACCGCCGGCATCGACGCCGCACTGGGGGCCACGGGCAACAGCGGCGAGGACGTCCATGCGTGCGTCTTCGTGCGCCGCGAGACCCTCGTCGACGAGGGGCACGTCCTGCCACCCGGCCTGGGCGCGACCTCGGCCTTCAACTTCCAGCCGCTCGGCGGGGGACGGGCCGCGCTCAGCGGCGACCTCGCCATGGTCGCCGGCGAGGTCCAGGAGGTGATCGGGATACTGCGGCAGGGCGGCATCGAACTCGTCGAACTCCACAACCACGGCCTGACGGACGAACCACGCCTCTTCTTCACCCACATCTGGGCCCAGGGCAATGCCCTGGAGTTGGCCAGAACGGTCCGCCACGCGGTCGCCGCCACCAATGTCGTACCGGCCACCACCTGAATGACCGGAGATACCCGGCCTTCCCCCGTGGGGGGGGGGGGGGGGGGGGGGGGGGGGGGGGGGGGGGGGCGCCCCCGCCCCCCCCCCCCGGGGGGGGGGGGGGGGCCGGGGGCGGGGGCGGGGGGGGGGTGGCCCCGAACGGGTGAAGAGCGGGGGCGAC
>NZ_JBICZB010000129.1:0-12463 GCF_043201815.1 Kitasatospora sp. NPDC048296 | reverse complement strand
CCTTGCGGGTGACGTACACCGAGGCGCCGAAGGTCTCGCGGCCCGGGTGCTCGAAGACGATGTCCACGTCCTCGCCGCCGGTGAACTCGCGGATCCTGGAGCCCAGGCGCTTCCACTCGCGCGGGTCCTGGGTGTTCTCGTCCTTCCAGAACCGGTAGCCCTCGGCCGAGCGGTCGATGATCGCCTCGGCGCCCATGGCGCGGCAGATCTCGGCCTTCTGGTCGTTGGAGACCACGCAGATCGGGGTGGCGCCGCCGGCCAGCGCGTACTGGGTGGCGTACGAGCCGAGGCCGCCGCTGGCGCCCCAGATCAGCACGTTGTCGCCCTGCTTCATGCCGGCGCCGTTGCGCGAGACCAGCTGGCGGTACGCGGTGGAGTTGACCAGGCCCGGGGAGGCGGCCTCCTCCCAGGTGAGGTGCTTCGGCTTGGGCAGCAGCTGGTTGGTCTTCACCAGGGCGAGCTGGGCCAGACCGCCGAAGTTGGTCTCGAAGCCCCAGATGCGCTGCTCCGGGTCCATCATCGTGTCGTTGTGGCCGTCCGGGGACTCCAGTTCGACCGAGAGGCAGTGGGCGACGACCTCGTCGCCGGGCTTCCAGGCGTTGACCCCGGCGCCGGTGCGCAGCACGACGCCCGCGAGGTCGGAGCCGACGACGTGGTACGGCAGGTCGTGGCGCTTGGTGAGCGGCGACAGGCGGCCGTAGCGCTCCAGGAAGCCGAAGGTGGAGACCGGCTCGAAGATCGAGCTCCACACGGTGTTGTAGTTCACCGCGCTGGCCATGACGGCGACCAGGGCCTCGCCCGGGCCCAGCTCGGGCAGGGCGACGTCGTCGAGGTGAAGGGACTTGCGAGGGTCCTTGTCGCGGCTGTCCAGGCCCGCGAACATCTGCTCCTCGTCCTTGTGGAGCGTGACCGCCCGGTAGGACTCGGGGAGCTTGATCGCCGCGAAGTCCGCCGACGTGGCGTCGGAGCTGAGGATCGCGTCGAGGATTTCCTGCATGGCTGCCTCCGAAGGCGTACCTGTGTGAGGGTCACAGGGCGTCTGGGGGAGCCGGGAGCGGACACCGGCTTCGCTGAGGTGGGTGGTTGGCGGTCAGGCTGTCGCCCGGTGGTGGGCCGGGCGGGGGCTGGCACTGCTCCCGGGGTATGGGAACGCCGGACGACGGCGCGCCGAGGTGGGAGCCGCGGCGCCGCGACTGGTGGGTAACAACGTAGTGGCACCCTGTGCCACTCGTAAAGACACCGGGTGTCAGGAATTCCGACGCTCTGGAAAGGTGCGAAACGCGCGTAGTGCGGGTATGCCGAGGGCCCGCGCCGACTGTTCGGCGCGGGCCCTCGATATGCCTCTGACCTGCGTGAATATCCGCCTCAGGCGTCCCGGGCGCCACTCAGTGCGGCCCGGATGCTGTCCACCACGACGTCCAGCGGAGCGTCCGTCCGGGCGACTGTGATGAGCACCTCACCTCCGGGACTGGCGCTCAGTGCGCTCTCCGCCACCACGTCCCCTGGTGCCTCACTGGCACCCGGTGCCACCACCGAGCCCCGGCGTCTGGCACCCGGCGCGCTGGCGGCCCAGAAGGTCCGCCGGATCACCTCGAAGGAGTGGTCCAGCTGGGCCTCCACATCGCCCCGGCCGCCGGCCCGCAGCCAGCGCCGCAGTACGTGGTTGTGCGCCGCGACCACCGCCGCCGCCGACACCTCGGCCAGCATCGAGTCGTCCTCGCCGCCGCGCTGCCAGCCCGACGGGATGGACTCGCCGGTGTCGAAGCGGCCCAGCAGGTAGCGGGTGAACAGCCGTTCGTACCGGGCCACCACGGCGATCTCGCGCTCGCGCAGCGCCGGGACCTGACGGATCAGCTGGTACCGCGCGACGGACACCCCCGGCGTGGAGGCGTACATCCGCAGCACCTCCTTGATGCCCCGGCAGACCACGTCCAGCGGGTGCTCCTCCGGCTCGGCGCTGGCCAGCAGGTCCGCCACCCGGACGAGGGTGTCGTCGTGGTCCGGGAAGATCGCCTCCTCCTTCGACCGGAAGTACCGGAAGAAGGTGCGCCGGGCCACCCCGGCGGCCGCCGCGATCTGGTCGACCGTGGTCTCCTCGTAGCCCTGCGAGGCGAACAGCTCCATCGCGGCCGCGGCCAGGTCCTGACGCATCTGCTGGCGCTGCGCCGCCGCCCGGCGGCTGCCCGGGCCGCCGTCCCCGGCGGAGGGGGGCGTCCGGTCGGTGCCGCGCGGCGCGGCGGACTGCTGCGGGGTGGCTGACTGAACCCGATCCATGTCCGGAACGCTACACGGCCCCGGCGGCGGCGCCGCGGCCCTTCCCCGGCGCACCGGCGCGACCGGGCCGGTCACGGCCGGTCCTGGCCAGCGCGCGGAGACCGCCCCCGGGGCCCAGCCGGTGCCGTACGGGCCCGTACCCGGGCCGTACGGCCCGGAGCCGCCCCCGGCCTGCGGGCTGGTCACCGGCGGGCGTGGTCGCGGAAGCCGCGGCCGGTCTTGCGGCCCAGGCAGCCGGCCGCGACCAGGTGCTCCAGCAGCGGCGCCGCGGCCAGACCCGGCTCGCGGAACTCCTGGTGCAGCACCTGCTCGATGGTCAGCGACACGTCCAGGCCGACCACGTCCAGCAGCTCGAACGGGCCCATCGGGTAGCCGCAGCCCAGCTTCATCGCGGTGTCGATGTCGTCCACCGTCGCGTAGTGCTCCTGGAGCATCCGCACCGCGTCGTTCAGGTAGGGGAAGAGCAGCGCGTTGACGATGAAGCCGGCCCGGTCGCCGCACTCCACCGGGTGCTTGCGGACCTCGGCGGTCAGCTCCAGCACCGTCGCGGTGACGTCCGGGGCGGTCAGCACGGTGGAGACCACCTCGACCAGCTTCATCGCCGGGGCCGGGTTGAAGAAGTGCATGCCGATCACGTCCTGCGGCCGCGAGGTGGCGGTCGCGCAGCTGATCACCGGCAGCGAGGAGGTGGTGGTGGCGAGCACCGCGCCGGGGCGGACGATCTTGTCCAGGGTCGCGAACAGCTCCCGCTTGACCGTCAGGTCCTCGGCGACCGCCTCGACCACCAGGTCCACGTCCGCCAGCTCGGTGTACTGGCCGACCGGGGTGACCAGCTCCAGCGCGGCGTCCCGCTGCTCGGCGGACATCCGGCCCTTGGCGACCGAGCGCTCCAGCGACTTGGCCAGCTGCGCCTTGGCCCGGTCGGCCTTCTCCTGGCTGCGGGCGGCCAGCAGCACCGGGTGCCCGGCCTTGGCGAAGACCTCGGCGATGCCGGTGGCCATCGTCCCCGAGCCGCAGACGCCGACGGTGCGCACGGCGCGGCCGGGCACCTTCGGCCGGGCCGGGCCGGTCGCCGCGTCCACCGGCTTGGAGGAGCCCGGCGCCTCGTAGGTGTAGAAGCCGCGCCCGGACTTGCGGCCCAGCAGCCCGGCCGAGACCAGCTGGCCGAGGATCGGCGCGGGCGCGTGCAGCCGGTCGCGGGACTGCTCGTACATCGCCTCCAGCACGGTGCGCGCGGTGTCGATGCCGATCAGGTCGAGCAGCGCCAGCGGGCCCATCGGCAGGCCGCAGCCGAGCCGCATCGCGGCGTCGATGTCCTCCCGGGAGGCGTACTTGGACTCGTACATCGCCGCGGCCTGGTTCAGGTAGGCGAACAGCAGGCCGTTCACCACGAAGCCGGCCCGGTCGCCCGCCGCCACCGGCTCCTTGCCCAGGTCGCGGGCGAAGGCGGCGGCGTCCTCGGCGGTCTGCGGGGAGGTCAGCACGGTGCGGACCACCTCGACCAGCTTCATGGTGTGCACCGGGTTGAAGAAGTGCAGGCCCAGCACCCGCTCCGGGCGGGCGGTCGCGGCGGCGATCCGGGTCACCGACAGCGCGGTGGTACCGGTGGCCAGCACCGTGCTCTCCGGGCAGATCCGGTCCAGCTCGGCGAAGACCTCCCGCTTCAGCTCCAGCTGCTCGGGCACCTCCTCGATCACCAGGTCCGCCTCGGCGGCGGCCGTCAGCTCGTGCCCGACCGAGATCCGGGCGAGCAGCGCGGTGCGCTCCTCGGCGGTGATCCGCTCCCGGTCGACCGCGTGCGCGGTCGCCGCCTCGATCCGGGCCAGCGCCCGGGTGGCGGAGTCCTCGCTCGCCTCGATGCCGATCAGCCGGCGGCCGCTCTTGGCGACGGCGACCGCGACACCGGCACCCATCGTGCCGAGGCCGACGACGGCGACGGTGGGGAAGGGACGCTCCATGGTCCTGACTCCTAGTCATGAAGGGCCCGCGCGTGCTCCGGCGGGCACGCCGCCGCACCCGTCGACGGGGACGGGGGCGGCCGCCGCCGGAGGAGGGTCCACGCGCGGGGGCTGGGGAGATGACGGGTTACGGCGCACCCGGGCAGCGGCCGGTCCGCTCCGGCCGAACTGCGGGGTGTGCCGTGGTGCTCAGGCGCTCGAAGGTGAAGGAAGCGACTCTGATCCGAGGAGAGAAACCCGGCCCGCCGCCGTTCGCGGCACCGGCCGGTGAAGACGCACCGCGCGCCCGCCGCAGACACGGCGACCGCGACCTCCCGCCGGTGCGGCTCCCGAAGCCCGGCGGTGGTACGTGTCCGGCCACTGTAGCGAAGCTACTCGCCAGTAGGAAGGGGGCGTGGGCGGAAAACCGTTCGGGGACCGGGCCCGGTCTTCGCTAGGGTGATCGACGCGGGGGCGGCTCCGCGGCGTGCTTCCTTCTCTCATCTTTCACATGACCGAGTGCGCCCACTCTCCGCCCCCGCTTTGTCGTATCCATCGGGGGACGTCGGGGGAGCAGAGCCCAGTGAAGAAGCAGAACGCCGCCGCCGCGACCGGCACGGCCCTGGACGACTACCTGCTGCGCCGGCACGGCCTGGTCCTGGTCCAGGACGGCGCGGCGCCCGGCGAACCGGACCCGTGGACGGCCAAGGGCCTGGTGGCCCTGGAGGCCGATCTGGCGCAGCGCGGCCACGTGCTGACCAAGCAGCTGCGCGACGCGCTCGGACGGCTGCGCCCGCTGGACCTGGCCGCGGCCGGCACCCGGCTGCTGGCCGGGATCGACGCCATGCTCGGCGCCGACCGCCGCCACCAGCCGCTGTTCCGCCGCTTCCCCGAGGGCGTGCCCTCGCACGCGCACGCCGACTACTCCGTCCTCATCCGCGGCTACCTGCTCCACCAGCCCAGCCAGCTCTGCCTGGTCTGCGAGCGCGCCAGCCTGGAGGCCGGGATCGGTGCCCTCGCCCCCTGCGCCCACCTGCTGTGCGGGGACTGCTACCAGGACCTGGTCGAGGACGGCGGGGGAGACCGCTGCCCGCTCTGCCACACCCCGCTGGAGCGAGAGCGCCACCTCGCCCTCGACACCCGGGGCGCCCGCAACGCCGCCCGCGGCCTGAAGTCCGGCCAGCTGCTCAAGCCACTGCGTCTGGCCGAGGCCGGCGACCCGGCCGAGCTCGCCGGCACCGCACTGGCCGCCCTGCTCGCCCGGCAGACCCCGCTGAACCCGCAGGAGCGCGAGGACCTCGCCCTGCTGCTCGACCACGCCCCGGCCGACCCGGCCGCCTGGCTGCCCGAGGCGATCCCGGTCCGGGAGAGCCGCGCCGGCGTGCTGGCCGCCCTGCTGCGCCGCGACCCGGAGCGCACCCGCCCGCTGCTCAGTGCCCACCTCACCACCGCCACCGACGTGCTGCGGCTGATCTGGGCCTGGTCCGGCGCCGAACCCGACCTGCTGCCCGGGACCGCCCGCACGCTGCGCCTGCTGGGCCTGCCCCGCCCGCTGCGCCGCGACCTCCTCGCCGTCCTGGACGCCCTCCCGGTCGGCACCCTCGCCGAGGACCTGCGCCGCCACCGCGCAGCCTGGCTGCGGGCCGGCGAACTGCTGCACCCGTACGAGCACCGCACCCGCTTCCCGTACGCGGCGGCCGCCTTCGCCGTGGTCCGGCAGAGCGACCTCGACCTGCACGGCCTCGGCCCGGAGCTGCGCGAGGCGCCCGCCCCGCTGCGGGTGCGCGAGACGCCCGGCGGCCACACCCGGCTGACCGTGGAGACCTTCGCCGCCCGGGTCGAGCACGCCTTCGAACAGGGCGACCTGCCCGCCGCCGTCCGGCTGCTGGCCCGCCGCCCCGGCGAACTGGTCCGCCGACTGCACCACCTGCTGCGGGTGCACGCCACCTGGTTCCCCGGCGAGCCGCTGCCCGCCGAACTCGCCGACGCGCTGCCGGGCGCGCTGCGCGCGGTCGCTCCGGGCCCGCTGCTCGGCGCGTACGGACGGCTGCGCGCGCCGCGCGAACTCGGCGAGCGACGGCTGTACTTCCCACGCGGCCGGGTCGCCTCGGCGCACTCGCGCTTCGACTGGGGAACGCCCGTTCCGGCCGATCTGAGCGCGCCGGTCTGCGCCCTGATCGAGACCGAACTGCTGCGCCGGGCCGAGCGGTCGGCGGCCGCTTCGGGGCGCTACGAGATGGCCGTCCTGGATGCCGCCCTCGCCGACCTGGTGGTCCCGTTCGCCGAGCGGGCCAGCGCCAAGACCCTGGTCGCGGTGCCGCGCGGCAGCGTGCAGCCGCTCCCGGACGGGCAGCACCTGCGACTGTTCGTGCACTGGATGCAGCGCCCGCACCAGCGGGTGGACCTCGACCTGTCGGTCGCCTTCTACGACGAGGAATGGCAGTTCACCGGCCTGTGCGACTACACCCGGCTGGTGCTCGGCCCGCGTGCCGCCGTCCACTCCGGCGACTTCACGACCGCCCCGCCGCCGCACGGCGCCACCGAGTTCGTCGACCTGGACCTGCGGGCGCTGGGCAAGGCCCGCGCCCGTTACGCCGTGGTGGTGGTGTTCAGCTACAACGACATCCCCTTCGAGGACCTCACCGACGCGTTCGCCGGCTTCATGACCCTGACCCCCGCCGAGGCGGCCCGGCAGCGCACGGGCAGCTTCCACCCCAGGAGCGTCCGCCAGCGGCTGGACCTCGCCGGGGACGCCCGGATCTGCGTGCCGATGATCGTCGACCTCCAGACCCGCAGCTACACCTGGACCGACCTCAACGTCGGCTCCGGCGCCGGGTTCCACAACCTCTACCGGCACCACGCCGAGATCGGCTCGCTGGCCCACTCGGTGACCGCCCACTTCGCCCCGGGCACCCGCGCCACCCTGTGGGACCTCGGCTGCGCCGCCGCGGCGGCCGCCAGCGACGAGGTGTGGGTGCGCGACCGCTCCGGCCGCGGGCTGGGCCGCTACCGCCGGGGTGCGGACGAGCCGGTGGCGGCCTTCGCCGAGCGGCTGCGCGGGCGGCACGAGAGCGACCACCGCACCGAGCAGCCGGCCGACGACACGGCCCGGCTGATCGCCGAACGCCTCGCCGGCACAAGGGCGTTCGCGGCCCTGGTGCACGCCGACACGCCCGTCCCGGAGGGGGCGAGCGGGACGCTCTACCGGCTCTACCCGGGCCGCCTGGACGCCGCCCCGGACGCCCTGGAGCGGATCACGGCGGGGGAGCTGGTCGCCCGCTTCGCCCCGAACGGGTGAACGGGCGGACGGTCGTCCGTTTGGACCACCCGATAGGGGAGTTACGCAACCCCAACGGGCGGGGCAGCATGGAGACATGACCACGATCGTCAGCACCACCGCCCAGGGCGCCGGCTCCGCCGAGGGGCCCGGCCGCGGCGCCCTCGCGGCCGTCGTCGCGCTGCCCCCGCGGGCCGAGCGCGCCGCGCGGGCCGAGGAGGCCGCCGACCGGCTGCGCGCCTCCGCGGTCGAGGTGGTGGCCGTCACCTGGGTGGACAACGCGGGCATCACCCGGGTCAAGGCCGTGCCGCTCGGCGGTCTGGTGCACGCTGCCGAATGGGGCGTCGGCGCCGCGCCCTGCTTCGACGTGTTCCTCGCCGACGACTCCATCACCACCAGCCCGATCATCGGCGGTCCCACCGGGGACCTGCGGCTCTACCCCGACCTCGACCGGATCGTCCCGCTGGCCGCCCAGCCCGGCTGGGCCTGGGCCCCGGGGGACCGCCACACCCAGGCCGGCGGCCCGCACCCCGGCTGCCAGCGGCTGTTCGCCCGCCGGATGGAGGCCGCCGCGGCCGCGCGCGGGCTGAGCCTCAAGGCCGGCATCGAGGTCGAGTGGGTGGTCGCGCTGGACGGCCCCCCGCAGGCGGCGCCGCAGTACCCGACGTACGGCCCGGCCTACGGGATGCACCGGCTCACCGACCTCTCCGACTACCTGCGCGACGTCGTGCGCGCCCTCGGCGAGCAGGGGTTGAGCGTGCTGCAGATCCACCCCGAGTACGCCCCGGGCCAGTTCGAGGTCTCGGTCGCCCCCGAGGGCCCGGTCGGCGCCGCCGACACCGCGGTGCTGGTCCGGCACACCATCCGGGCCGTCTCCGCCAAGCACGGCCTGCGGGCCTCCTTCGCCCCCGTGGTCGAGCCCGACGGGGTCGGCAACGGCGGGCACCTGCACCTCAGCCTCTGGCGGGACGGGCGCAACCTCGGCCACGGCGGCCCCGGGCCGCACGGCCTGACCGCCGAGGCCGAGGGCTTCGTCGCCGGGGTACTGGAGGCGCTGCCCGAGCTGCTGGTGCTGGGCTGCTCCAGCCCGGCCGGCTATCTGCGCCTGGCGCCCCAGCGCTGGGCCGGCGCCTACCAGTGCTGGGGCCTGGAGAACCGGGAGGCCGCGCTGCGCCTGGTCACCGGCTCCACCGGGGAGCGCGCCGCCACCGCGAACGCCGAGGTCAAGTGCTTCGACGCGAGCGCCAACCCGTACCTGGCGGTCGGCGCGGTGCTCGCCGCGGGCCTGGCCGGGCTGGAGCAACGCCGGTCGCTGCCGCCGGAGTTCACCGGGGATCCGGCCGCCGCCGAGCCGGGCACGGTGCCCCGGCTGCCGCAGAGCCCGGCCGAGGCGATCGCCGCCTACGAGTGCTCGGCGATGCTGCGCGAGGCGCTCGGCGATCCGCTGTACCAGGCGGTGCTGGCGGTGCGCCGGGCCGAGGCCGAGCAGTACGCGGCCGTCGGGCCCGAGGAGTTGATCGCGGCCACCCGCTGGCGGTACTGACCGGTGGCGGCCCGGCCGGAGGCTGCGGCACTGGAGGTCGCGGAGCTCGTCGACCACCACTGCCACAGCGTGGTGGCGGTCGAGCTCGCCGACGACGCCCTGGCCGGGCTGCTCACCGAGTCCGACCGCCCGCCCGCGCCGGGCTGTTCGCCCTTCGACAGCGCGATCGGCCTGGCGGTGCGGCGTTGGTGCCCGCCCGCGCTCGGCCTGCCCGCGCACACCCCGGCCGCCGACTACCTGGCCCGGCGGCGCGAGCTGGGCGCCGCCGAGGCCGCCCGCCGGCTGCTCGCGGCCGCGGGGCTGGACACCTGCCTGGTGGACACCGGGCTGACCGCCGCGGCCGATCGCGAGCTGCTGCCGCTGACCGAACTCGCCGAGGCCACCGGGGCGGTGGTGCGCGAGGTGGTCCGGCTGGAGACGGTCGCCGAGGCGGTGACGGCCGGCGCCGAGGACTGGCCGCGAGCCGTCGGCGAGGCACTCGCGGCGGCCGCCGCGAGTGCCGTCGCGGTCAAGTCGGTGCTCGCCTACCGGCACGGCCTGGCCGCCCCGGCCGAACGGCCCGCGCGCACCGCCGTGGTGGCGGCCGCCGGGGCCTGGCTGCACGGCGGCCGCGGCCGGCTGGCCGACCCGGTGCTGCTGCACCACCTGCTCTGGACGGCCGTGGACGTCTGCGCCGAGCTGGGCCTGCCGATCCAACTCCACACCGGCTTCGGCGATCCCGACCTCACCCTGCACCGCGCCGACCCGTCCCTGCTGACCGACTTCGTCCGGGCTGCCGAGCCGAGCGGCGTCCCACTGGTGCTGCTGCACGCCTATCCGTACCACCGGCAGGCCGCCTGGCTGGCCCAGGCCTTCCCGACGGTGTACACCGACCTCGGGCTGACGGCCTCCTACACCGGCCCGCGGGTGGCGGCCGTCCTCGGCGAGATGCTGGAACTGGCGCCGTTCGGCAAATTGCTGTTCTCCACCGACGCCTACGGGCTGCCCGAACTGTTCCTGGTGGGCACCGCCCAGTTCCGGCAGGGACTGGGCGCGCTGCTGGCCGACTGGCAGGCGGAGGGCGCCTGTTCGGCGGCGGACGGGCAGCGCCTGGCACGGATGATCGGCGCCGACAACGCGCGCCGACTGTACGCGCTCTGACGTACGCGCTCCAGGCCGTCGGCTCGTCAGCGAACCATCACTTTTTAACAATCTTTGCCTCTGTTGCCCTTGTTGAGCTGCGGACTCGTAACATCTGGTGTTGGTTGAGATGTGACGATTAGATGACTACCTCTTGCGCATATCACCGAATATTCATTAAGTTCCGGTCATTCCCAGCGCACCTGCCACACCGCAGCTGCCGCATGACGACTCGGGAGGGCCAACCCCAATGAGAGTTCCTCGGATCAGCCGGACCCGGTACGCGGCGGTGGGCGTCGTGCTCGCCACCGCCGGCGCCCTCGCGCTCCCGGCCGGCACCGCCGTCGCGGCGCCCACCGGCGACTCGACGACCGGTCCGCTGCTCAGCTACGTCGTCAACACCAAGGCCAACCACGGCCAGGTGCAGAAGGTCGAGAAGGCCGTCACCGGCCTCGGCGGCACGGTGGTCCAGTCGTACGAGCAGATCGGCGTCGTGATCGCCCGCTCGAACGACACCAAGTTCGCGGAGAAGCTGCGTCTGGCCAAGGGTGTCGACTCCGTCGGCGCCAGCCGCACCAAGGGCATCCTCGCCTCCGACCAGGGCAAGGCCGACGTCGCCGCCGAGCCCGCCGGCACCGCCGCCGCCGGCCAGGAGCCGTACGAGGCCAACCAGTGGGACATGCGCCAGATCGGTGTCGACAAGGCGCACAAGATCTCGCTCGGCAGCCGCAACGTCACCGTCGGCGTGCTGGACTCCGGCATCGACGCCACCCACGAGGACCTGGCCGCCAACGTGGACGCCTCGCAGTCGGTCTCCTGCATCGACGGCAAGACGAACACGGACTGGAAGGCCTGGCAGCCCACCACCAGCGACCACGGCACCCACGTGGCCGGTACCATCGCCGCGGCCAAGAACGGCAAGGGCATCGTCGGCATCGCCCCGAACGTGAAGCTGGCCGCGGTCAAGGTCGTCGACGACGCCGGCATGATCTACCCGGAGAACGCGGTCTGCGGCTTCGTCTGGGCCGGCGAGCACGGCTTCAAGGTGACGAACAACAGCTACTACGTCGACCCGTGGATGTTCAACTGCCAGAACGACAAGGACCAGGCCGCGATCACGGACGCCGTCCGTAAGGCCGTCGCGTTCTCGCAGCGCAAGGGCGTCCTCAACGTCGCCGCCGCGGGCAACGAGAACATCGACCTGGCGCACAAGACCACCGACGTCTCCAGCCCGGACGACACCACCCCCGGTACCCGCCCGGTCACCAACGACTGCCTGTCGCTGCCGACCGAGCTGCCCGGCGTCATCGCGGTCTCCGCGGTGGGTGTCAACGGCGACAAGTCGTACTACTCCAGCTACGGCAAGGGCGTCGTGACCGTCGCCGCGCCGGGTGGTGACAAGCGCTACCAGATCCCGAACACCCCGGACAAGGACGGCCGCATCCTGTCCACCATCCCGGGCAACAAGTACGGCTACATGCAGGGCACCTCGATGGCCACCCCGCACGTCACCGGTGTGGTCGCGCTGCTCGCCTCCACCTTCCCGTGGGCCAGCCCGGACGAGCTGACCGAGCTGCTGACCAACCAGGCCGAGTCCCACCCGTGCCCGACCGGCGAGTTCAACCCGGGCGGCGCCGGCCAGTGGAAGGCCACCTGTGAGGGCGGCGCGGACGACAACGGCTTCTACGGCGCGGGCATCATCAACGCCGAGAAGGCGGTCCAGTGGTGGCGCTGAGGCGCTGACCACCATGCGCTGAGCACTGAACGCTGAGCTGGGGAGCGGGGCCCATGGTCCCGCTCCCCAGTCGCGTTTGAGTACCCGTACTCAGGCCGCCGCCCCACCCGCGGAACAGGATGGATCCGTAACCAACGGATTCACCACAGGAGTTGAGCGGCATGACTGCCACGGTCCCCGGGCCGCAGGCCCCCGTCACCGACCGGCGGCACTGGCTCGCACCGGCCCTCGGCGTGGTCCAGCTGGTCCTCGTCGTTCCGATGCTCGTGCCCATTGCCAAGATCACCATGATGGCCGCGATGTTCGGGCTCGCCGGGATGCTCCCGGCGTTGCTCTTCGTGCCGCTGGTCGCCGCGGGCCCGCTGCTCGGACTGGGTCTGGCGACCCTGGTCGCGCGGGTGCAGGGGTTCCGCAAGGACATCGGGTTCGCGGTGAGGAGCTTCGGCCTGCTGGTCGGCACCGCGATCGAGTACCACTGGCTGGGCTAGGAGCGTGGGTCAGTAAGCGGCAACCCGCGTGTGGCTTGTGATCATTCGTACGAGATGATCCTGGTATGCGTGATCAGGAGGGGTTGTTCG
>NZ_JBICZB010000128.1:0-12538 GCF_043201815.1 Kitasatospora sp. NPDC048296 | reverse complement strand
TTCTTCGGTCCCTGCCCCACCGTCCGGTTCTTGCGGATCTTGAAGTCCATCGCACCCCTTGCGCTGGGGTGTTGCGACGACCGCTAGAACCTAAGCTCCAGGAGGCCGGGGCTTCCGCATGTCCGCCCGCACCTGTCTCCCGGCTCGCTCTCCCAGCTCGTGCCTCCCCGGCTCGCCGACCCGCTATGCAACTAGTTGCATAGCACCTCGACCGTCCCCTACCCTGCGGTAACTATCCCCACCGGCCGCCCCTTCAGGAGACGTCGATGAGCTCCACGCCCGGCAGTAGCAGCTACCCGCACCTGCTCAGCCCGCTCGACCTCGGCTTCACCACCCTGCCCAACCGCGTGATCATGGGCTCGATGCACGTCGGCCTGGAGGAGGCCCCAGGCGGCTACGAGCGGATGGCCGCCTTCTACGCCGAGCGCGCCCGAGGCGGCGTCGGCCTGATCGTCACCGGCGGCATCGCCCCCAACGAGGCCGGGCGCCCCTGGGAGGGCGGTGCGATGCTGACCACCGAGGAGGAGGCCGACAGGCACCGGGTGGTCACCGACGCCGTGCACGCGGCCGGCGGGCGGATAGCCCTGCAGATCCTGCACTTCGGCCGCTACGCCTACCACCGCGACCTGGTCGCCCCCAGCGCCCTGCAGGCTCCGATCAGCCCCTTCGTGCCCAACGAGCTCACCGCCGAGCAGGTCGAGCAGACCGTCGAGGACTTCGCCCGCTGCGCCGAGCTCGCCCGTCGGGCCGGCTACGACGGCGTCGAGATCATGGGCTCCGAGGGCTACCTGATCAACGAGTTCATCGTCGCCGCCACCAACCGCCGCGAGGACGAGTGGGGCGGCCCGTACGAGCGCCGGATGCGCTTCCCGGTGGAGATCGTCCGCCGGGTCCGCGAGCGGGTCGGCGAGGACTTCATCATCGTCTACCGGCTCTCCATGCTCGACCTGGTGCCCGGCGGATCCACCCTGGACGAGGTGGTCCAGCTCGCCCAGGCCGTCGAGGCGGCCGGCGCGACCATCATCAACACCGGCATCGGCTGGCACGAGGCCCGCATCCCCACCATCGCGACCTCCGTGCCGCGCGGCGCCTTCGCGTGGGTCACCAAGCGGGTCATGGGCAAGGTCGGCATCCCGCTGGTCACCACCAACCGCATCAACACCCCCGAGATCGCGGAGCAGTTGCTCGCCGACGGCTGCGCCGACCTGGTCTCGATGGCTCGTCCGCTGCTCGCCGACGCCGAGTTCGTCAACAAGGCGCAGGGCGGCCGCGCCGACTCCATCAACACCTGCATCGGCTGCAACCAGGCCTGCCTGGACCACACCTTCAGCCTCCAGATCACGTCCTGCCTGGTCAACCCGCGCGCCTGCCACGAGACCGAACTCGTGCTCTCGCCCACCAAGCTGCGCAAGCGCATCGGCGTCGTCGGGGCCGGACCGGCCGGGCTCGCGTTCGCCGTCTCCGCCGCCGAACGCGGCCACGACGTCACCCTGTTCGACGCCGCCGACGCGATCGGCGGGCAGCTGAACATCGCCCGGCGCATCCCGGGCAAGGAGGAGTTCAACGAGACGCTGCGCTACTACCGCACCCGGCTGGCCGAGTTGGCCGTCACCCAGCGCCTCGGCGCCGTCGTGAGCGCCGAGCAGCTCACCGCCGAGGGCTTCGACGAGATCGTCCTCGCGACCGGCGTCACGCCCCGAACCCCCGCCGACATCCCGGGAATCGACCACCCCAGCGTGCTCGGCTACCTGGACGTGCTGCGCGACGGCGCGGCCGTCGGCGAGCGGGTCGCCATCCTCGGCGCGGGCGGGATCGGCTTCGACGTGGCCGAGTTCCTCACCGACCAGGGCGACCAGGCCAGCCTCAACCCGCCGGTGTTCCAGGCCAAGTGGGGCATCGACCCGGAGTACCACGAGCGCGGCGGACTGCGCGCCCCCGAGCGGCCGAAGCCCCCGCGCAGCGTCCACCTGCTGCAGCGCAAGACCACCAAGGTCGGCGCCGGGCTCGGCAAGACCACCGGCTGGATCCACCGCACCGAGCTCAAGCACCGCGGCGTCACCATGGTCGCCGGCGCCGGCTACGACCTGATCGACGACGCCGGGCTGCACTTCACCGTGGACGGCGAGCGTCAACTCCTGCCCGTGGACACCGTGGTGCTCTGCACCGGCCAGGAGCCGCGCCGCGACCTGTACGAGGCGCTGCGCGAGAACGGCGTGACCGCGCACCTGATCGGCGGCGCGGACGTGGCGGCGGAGCTGGACGCCAAGCGGGCCATCAAGCAGGGCACCGAGCTGGCCGCGAGCATCTGACGTCGGGTGGTCGGGGGGTTACCCGGCGCTCGGGGCCCGCGGCGCGTTGCGTCGCGGGCCCTCGGCCTGCCGTTTCCGTACCCTGCCGGTGAGCTGGGGCGATACCCGCCCCGCGCGCCCCGCCCGACCCCCGGTGGGACACTGGTGCCCTGTCCCTGCCCGAACTCCCGACCGGGGGCCAGCCATGTCCCTCCCGAGGCCTCTCCACGCCCTCGCAGCCGCGATCCTGGTGGCGGCGGCCGCCCTGGGGCCGGCCCGGCCGGCATCGGCGGCACCGGCAGAGGACCTCCCCTCCGCCGACCAGCTGCAGTCGGCGCTGCTGACCGCGAACGACCTCGGCGCCGACTACACCGAGATCCCCACCGCCGAGAGCCCCACCACCGAGAGCCCCGGCCCCGGCGAGAACCCCACCCCGGTCACCGGCTGCGACGCACTCAGCGCCCTGATCGAGATGCACGCCACCGTCCCGGGCCCCGCCACCCCGCGCGCCGAGACCGAACTCGACGGCCCGGACGGCAACCCGATAGTGACCCAGTCCCTCACCGCCGAGGACTCCGACAGGCTCACCGCCGACTTCAGCACCGCCACCGACGCGTTCAAGACCTGCCACGCCATCACCTTCAACGCCGACACCACGGACTCCGTGACCTTCACCGTCACCCCGGTCACCCTCGGCGACCGCCCGGACGCCCCCGCCGTCCGTCTCGACGGCACGATCGCCGGCGTGCAACTCAACGCCTACATCGGCATCGAGCGCTTCGGCACCGTCGGCATGGCCTTCGGCTTCTTCCAGCGCGAGGGCGCCGACTCCCAGGCCGCCTCGGCGCAGTACCGCACCGCCGTCGCCAAGGTCGAACACACCCTCGGCGCCACGGCCGGCAGCACCACCGCGCCCACCGCCGCCGCCCAGGGCATGTCGGTCTGACCCGTCCGCCGGCGTCGTCCCGTACGTCCCGCGACCGGGCTACGGAAGGAACTTGACCTCCGGGAAGCGCGGCGAAGGCCCGTCCAGCAGGTGCCCGCGCCGGTGGCGCAGGTGCTGGTCGAAGAAGGCGAGCGGGTAGGCCTGCTGGATGAGCATCCCGCGCTCGGGGTCGAGGGTGCCGACCTGCTGCTGGATCTGCTGCTCGCTCATCCCGAGCAGCTTCCCCGCCTGCGGGATCAGCGTCATGTTGTCCCCGTACGAGGAGTGGACGGCGCCGTCGGCCCGGATGTTGAGCCGCCAGCCGCGCAGGTGGGTCCAGAAGGTCTCGGCGGCCGAGTCCGGGGTGCGGGGCCAGTCGGCGGTCATCATCAGGAACGGCCGGTCGAGGTCGGTGGTGATGGTCGGGATCATCGGTCCGTCGAGGCTCAGCCCGGCCCGGACGCGCGGGTCGACGACCGCCGTCTGGGCGGTGACGCTGCCGCCCTTCGACCAGCCGAACATGCCGATGCGCTGCGGGTCGGGGGCGCCGAGCAGGCCCTCGGGCAGCTCGCGCCGGTCGGCGTCGGGGTTGCGGCCGGCGGCGAGTTCCTCGACGCAGTCGAGCACGAAGCGGAAGTCCGGGACGTAGGCGCGCACACCGGTGTCGACGTTCGGGTCCCTGGACGGGGTGACCGGGGGGCGGCCGGGGAACTGGGTGAAGGCGTCGTGGGGGAGGTCGACGGTGACCACGAGGTAGCCGTGGCTGGCGAGCTCCTGGACGATGACCGTGTGGTCGCCCCGGTGGCTGTGCGCGCCGTGCGCGTAGACGACGACGGGCAGCCGGTGGCCGCTGCGGTGGACGGGCGCGCCCACGTGCCCGGAGGTGAGCGGGGCGAGGGAGAGCGGGAGCGGGTAGCCGGTGTCGTCGAGGAAGAGCTGCATCGGGCCGTCGGCCAGCCAGGGGGCGAGCGGGAGTCCGTCCGTCTGCCGGGCCGGGTACCAGACGCTCGCCATCAGCTCGCGGTACTGGCCTGGCCCGGCGGCCGGGTCCGGCCGGGAGGCGTCGCGCAGGTGCAGCGCGACGGTGCCGACGGGGTGCGGGCCGGCGGGCGCGGGCAGGGTGAGTCGGCCGGTCGCGCTCCCGGAGGCGGAGGGTGAGGAGGCCCAGGAGGTGGAGGCCAGACCGAGCGGGGCGGCGGCGCCCAAGGCCAGGGCGGTGCCCAGCATGCGACGGCGCGTCAGTCCGTTGGAGCCGGTGAACGGCGTGGTGTCCATGCGCGGAACGGTGTCACGCGGCGCCGGCGGGCGGCATCGGTCCACCGATTGATCTCCCGGCCGCGCGCATTGGTCCACGGGTTTACATCCCCAGGCTGATGCGGGCTGTGACTCGCCCGCTCGCCTCCGGGGCGCTCGGACCCGGTGCCGACGGTCGGCGCTCGGTCGCTCCTTCGTCGCTCCGTCGCTTCTCCCTTTCGGTACCGGCGCGCCCCTTCGGCTCGGGGCGGGTGCTCACGCTCAACGGCTAACCTCCGGGCATGACAGAGCGATTGAGCACCGTGGTGCTGATGTGCGGACTCCCGGGCGCGGGCAAGACCACCTACGCCAAGGAGCTGGAACGGCGCGGCTACGTCCGGCTCTCCATCGACGAGGTGGTCTGGCAGCGGATCGGGCAGCGCGACGCCGGCCGGGTGCTGGAGCCGGCGGCCTTCGACCGGCTGAAGGACCGGATCCGCGGCGAGCAGCGCCTGGAACTCGTCGAGTTGATGCGCGCCGGGCGGGATGTCGTGGTGGACTACAGCTTCTGGAACCGGGCCGCCCGGGACGACTACAAGGCGCTGGTGGAGAGCCACGGCTGCCGCTGGGAACTGGTCCACCTCAAGGCCGACCGGTCGACCCTGGAGGCCCGCCTCGCGGTGCGCAACGAGCAGCGGGGCGCCAACGCCGTCACGGTGGACGAGGAGCTGTTCGGCCGCTACTTCGCCAACTTCGAGGAGCCGGTGGGGGAGGGCGAGCAGGTCCTCGTCCAGCCCCGGGCGTAGCCGGCCCCGGTCGCGCTGCGGCACACCTTCGTCGCCCCGCCGCCTCCGCCCGCCGCCTCCGCCTGCTGACTCCGATCGGCGTACAGCGCGGCGAGGCGCGGGTGTCGAGGCGGTCGCGTCGGACGCCGCCTGCTACCACATCCCCATGTCCCACCACCTCAGCGGACCCAACCTCCGCTCCCCGCGCGGCGATGCCCGCCTCGACCTGACCGACCTCTTCGCCTTCCCGGCGGCCGACGCGCCCGGCCGGACCGTGCTGATCATGAACGTGAACCCGTACGCCCCCACCCAGGCGGCCGAGTTCCATCCGGACGCGGTCTACCGGATCAACATCGACAGCGACGGCGACCACCGCGCCGACGTCGCGTACTCCTTCACCTTCTCTGCCCCCGACCGCGGCACCGGGACCCAGGACGTCACCGTCCACCGCTCCACCGGCTCCGCCGCCCAGAACCACCAACCCACCGGCGACGTCCTGTTCTCCGCCGTCCCGGTCGCGTTCGGCGACGCGCCGAACGTCGTCGAGGCGAACGGCTACAAGCTGTCCGTCGGCCTGCGCAGCGACCCCTTCTTCGCCGACCTCGACGGCATCGTCGACAACTTCACCTGGACCGGCAAGGACGCGATGGCCGACGCCAACGTCTTCGGCATCGCGCTGGAAGTCCCGGACACCGACCTCGGCCCGGCCCCGACCATCGGCGTCTGGGCCCGGGTGAGCCTGAGCCAGAACGGCCGGCTCGTCTCCGTCGACCGCGGCGCCCACCCGTCCCTGACCGCCTACTTCAACGCCGAGAACGTCAAGGACGCCTACAACGCAGGCGAGCCCGCCGACGACTGGGACACCTACCGGGAGGCCTGGACGGCCGTCCTCCAGCACACCGGCGACTACACCACCGAGGCCGCCACCGAGACGTTGAAGCTCATCCTCCCGGACATCCTCCGCTACGACCGCTCCCGCCCGGCCGGCTACCCCAACGGGCGCACCCTGGTGGACGACGTGACCTCGGCCCGGCTGACCATGGTCTCCGGCGGCAAGATCACCAGCGACCACATCGGCCCGCACACCGACCTGCTCCCGACCTTCCCGCACCTCGGGCACCCGCACCCGGTCAAGTAGCCGGACATCGGTTCGAACCGGGTACCACGGTGGCCGTCAGTCCTCGGTCGTGGTGGTCTGGTGCTCCTGGCCGGTGTCGAAGTAGTGGTCGAGGTAGGCGTCCCGGTCGAGGCGGCTGTCGCGTAGCAGCGAGAACACCTCGTCCCCGTCGCCCGGGCGGCCGTCGGTGGCCAGGTGGTACGACTGGGCGAACTCCAGGTAGCGGAGGCCGTTTTCGCTCGCGTACCGCCGAGCCTCGTCCTCGGCCCGGGCGATGGCCCCGTCCGCCGACCCGGCCTGCCAGAGGGTCAGCCGCTCCTCGTAGCACGGCCCCTCCGAGGCATCCCACCGGAACACACACCGCACCGCGTACCAGGACGGATCTGTCGCTGCCATGATGATCTCCTCGAAATGCGCACTGAGCTGGGCATCCTCGCCGGTTGTCCGGCCGTCGGCAACCGCACACACGAATGCCGGTGGCGGAGCGTTCTCGGAACGCTCCGCCACCGGCACGGCCGATAGCTGCGGGAGTGAAAGGCGGTACCGCCGGGGAGGCGAGGTGAAGTGTCTCCTCAGCGGTTGCGCATCGATGCGGGCCGGCTGTGGCTCAGGCCGCCTCGAACGTCGCCCGTCGCACGAGTGCCCGCGCCTGCGGCCCGTCCATCGGGTGCGCGAACAGGTACCCCTGCCCCAGCGGGCACCCCATGGCCGCGAGCAGGTCGCGCTGGTCGGGGTGTTCGATGCCTTCGGCGATGACCTGGACGTCGAGGGTGTCGGCGATCCGGGTGATGCCCTCGACCAGGGCGTACTGCTGGGGGGAGTGGCCGAGGCCGTCGATGAAGGACTTGTCGATCTTGAGGATGGAGATCGGGAGCTCGCGCAGGTACGACAGCGACGAGTAGCCGGTGCCGAAGTCGTCGATGGCGAGGCCGACGCCGAGGTCGCCGAGGGCGGCCATGTCGGCGCGCAGGCGGTCGTCGCGGCGCATCAGGACGGACTCGGTGAGCTCCAGGACCAGGGTGCGCGGGTCGATGGCCGAGGTGTCCAGGGCGTGGCGGACGACGTCCATGAAGCCGGCGTCGCGGAACTGGCGGGCGGAGACGTTGACGTTGACCCGCAGCGGGGGCCGTCCGGCGGCGGCGCGGGGGGCGGAGCTGGTGGCGTGCCAGGCGGCGGCCTCCTGGACGGCGCGTTCCAGGATCCAGGCGCCGAGCGGGACGATCTGGCCGCTCTCCTCGGCGAGGGCGATGAACTCGTCGGGCAGCACCATGCCGCGCCGGTCGTGCGGCCAGCGGACCAGGGCCTCGAAGCCGACCAGGTAGCCCGTGCGCAGGTCGACGATCGGCTGGTAGTACAGCTGGAAGGCCGATTCCGCGATCGCCAGGTCCAGGTTCTCGTTCAGCTCGTGCCGTTCCACCAGCCCGGCCTGCAGGGCCGGCCGGTAGTGGCACCACTGGCGGCGCCCGGCCGCCTTGGCCGAGTAGAGCGCGAGGTCGGCGTGGGTGAGCAGTTCGGCCGCGTCCACGCTGTCCTCGGTGGTCGCCACGCCGATGCTGGCGCTGACCCGGACCGAGCCGGCGCTCAGCTTGAACGGTTCGGTGAACACCGCCAGCACGGTGCCCGCGAGGGTGTCCACGTCGCCGGGGCGGAGCGCGTCCTCGACCAGCACCGCGAACTCGTCGCCGCCGAGTCGGGCGGCGGTGTCCGAGCTGCGCAGCGCGGTGGAGATCCGCAGCGAGACGGCGACCAGCAGTTCGTCGCCGACCGCGTGGCCCTGGGTGTCGTTGACCACCTTGAAGTCGTCCAGGTCGATGAAGAGCACCCCGGTGACGGCGCCGCTGCGCTCGCCGCGGGAGAGGGCGTGGCCGACCCGGTCCTGGAACAGCACCCGGTTGGCGAGGCCGGTCAGTGAGTCGTGGAAGGCCCGGTGGGTCAGCTCACGCTCCATCCGGCGCTGCTCGGTCACGTCGCGCAGGGTGAGCACCAGGCCGCCGACGGTCGGATCCGCCCGCAGGTCGGTGTAGCGGACCTCGGCCTCGATCGGGGTGTGGTCCTGGCGCAGCAGCCGCCAGTGCTCGCGCGGCTGGTCGCCGTGCGGCGGGTCGGCCGGGCCGCGCATCCGGGCCAGCGCCTTGCCGACGGCCCGGATGTCCTCGGGCGGGACGAGGTCGGTCAGCAGGGTGCCGTGCAGGCTCGGGTAGCCGAGCACCCGCTCGGCGGAGGAGGAGGCGTAGCGCACGCCGTCGTCGGCGTCCAGGATCAGGATGACGTCGCCGGCGTTCTGCACCAGGGTGCGGAAGTACAGCTCGCTGTTGCGCCGGGTGACCTCCTGGCTCAGCACCACCCGTTCGACGGCCAGTGCGGCCTGCGCGGCCAGGATCTCCAGCGAGCCCCAGAGGCTGGTCAGCTCCTGCTCGGTGCCGGTGACCACCAGCGCGCCGATCACCGGGTCGCCGGAGGGGCGTTCGGCCAGGGTGAGCGGGCAGACCAGGGCGGAGGGCATCCGGCCCAGGTGGGCGGGCAGGTTGACGGAGTCGACGGGCAGCAGCCGGGTCTCCCGGTCGGCGGCGAGGGCGAGCACCTCGTCGTCGGCGTACGAGTCGTCGGGGTCCGGGCCGTCGACGTTCGGGCGGCCGGCGGCCGGCGGCGCGGGACGGTGCTGCGCCGGGTCCGGCCCGGCGCGCCGGATGTGCAGCACGTCCGACTCGCCCCCCGACCCGCTCCCTGACCCGGCGCCGGTCTCGGCGACCGCGAGCAGGGCGAGGTGCCCGGGTTCGGCGGGCATCAGGGCGGAGGCGGCGGACTGGACGGCGTCCGCGACCTCCGCCACGGTGACGGCCGCGGTCAGCCGGGCGCCCGCCTCGCGCAGCGCCCGTTCCCTGGCCACCACCTGGCGTCTGGCGACCACGACGACGGCCAGCCGGGCCAGCACGAGCAGGTAGAGCAGGGTGGAGAAGGCGCCGATCACGCCCGCGTCGCTGGTGTTCCCGGCCAGCGACTCGATGATCAGGATGGCGGGCGCGATGAGCGAGGCGAGGGTGAGCAGGACGAGCCGGGTGGTGGAGAGGTCCGGCTGCTGGGTGGGGACGGGTCTGGTCAGCTCGACCATCGAGGGGTGCAGCGCGGCCGCGCCCCAGGCGGTGTAGAAGGCGGCCCAGCCGAGGTCCACGCCGGTGCCGGTCCGCCAGGTGCCGTGCAGCTGGATCAGCCCGTAGAGGATGTCGGAGGTGAGCAGCCCGAGGGCGCCGACGGTGAGCAGTTGCAGCGAGCGGGAGTTGCCGCCGCGCGGGGTCAACAGCCGCAGCAGCAGGGCCAGCACGACCACGTCGCCGAGCGGGTAGGCGATCGAGACGGCCTTCTGGAGCCAGGTGAGGTCCGGGTTCCGGGCGTACGGGAGGATCAGGTAGATCCAGACCAGCAGGGCCAGGCCGAGGGTGATGATCAGTGCGTCCAGCAACCCGGCGCGGTCCTGACGGGCGGTTCGCCAGCGGATGAAGCCGAGCAGGCCGACCGCGTAGAGCAGGAACTCGGCGAGGTAGAAGCCGTCGGCGATGGACGGGAACGGGTTGTTGAGGTGCAGGATGTCGAGTTCGAGGATCTGGATCGTCTGGCCCGTGATGAAGCTCAGGTTGGCGAGCGCCAGCAGGTACCAGAACAGCGGATGGCGCGGGCGGTTGAGCCGGACGCCGATCACGACGGCGGCGACGCCGCCGAGGCCCATGCCCGTCCACCAGATGACCCGCAACCCGGGGTAGGAGAAGTGGATGCCGGTGAACAGCACCATCCAGAGCAGGTAGCAGGCCATCAGGCGTTGTCGCCGGCGAGTCAACGAGGCTACCTCCTCCACGACATCACCCCGCCGGTCGGCCGGGGGAGTACGGGCGAGGGCGGGCTGTGCCGCTGTACGGGGGGTCAGCGCGCGGTGGTCGGCGCGGTGGTTGGCGGTGTCGATGCGGTATCGGCGCGGTGTCGACGCGGGATCGACGGGGCGGATCGGCGCACAGGCCACCGGCGTTGTCCCGTGACGGGCGGTGTCGGTGTGCCGTGGGTGCGCATAGTCGAGAATGTCGCGTCTCCCAGCATTCTGCCGCTTCAGCACGAGGTCAAGCCGGTGGACGACGCAGCCGACAGCGCACAGGGCGTACGAGCGGATGTGAGCTCCCGAAGTCACGCCGTGGTGCGCAACGACGACGGTCAGTACGCGATATGGCCCGGGGACTTGACCGTCCCGGGCGGATGGCGCCCGGTGTACGGGCCCGACGAGGGCACGACGCTCAGCTGCCGGGAGTTGGACGAGCGCAGCGACCGGCCGGCGGGCGCGCTGCGGGCGCGCGGGGTGGGACCGGCGCCGATGGAACGCTCCCGGTACCTCGCCGAGCTGGCCGGGGCCGTTGTGACGGGCCCGCTGAGGGGCGATCGACTGCCCGCCGCGCGGCTGGTCTGACCTGCGCTTTCGCGGCGCCTTGGCCTGTCTTCGACAAACTTATTCCTCGTCAGTAACATTGCGCTGCGTGTTCAAACCCTCGATAGGCAGGGCCGCGCCCGCCGCCCTGCTCACCCTCGTCCTCGCCGGAACGGCCGCGTGCGGGCCGACCAGCCCCGGCAGCAGCCCGCAGGCCGCCGTCGAACCGGCCGCCGCCACCTCCAGCACCGCCGCCGACACCGGCGCGGCTGCCGCCGGGGGCAGCCCGGCCGCCGCCGCAGCGGCCGGCACCCCGCGCGCCCGCGCCGGAGCCCCGGCCTCGGCCTCGGCCCGTCCGTCCGCGGGCACCGCGCAGGTCACCACCGCGCCGGCCGGCGACACCCAGGCCGCGATCGGCAGCCCGGGCAAGGACGGCGGCGCGGTCACGGCCGCCACCAAGGCCCTCCAGCTCACCGCCTACGACCCGGGGAAGGGCACGGCCGTCCTCGCGGCCTCGGGCCCGGTCGCGACCCCGAGCGCGTCCCCGAGCGCGTCCGCCAGTGCGAGCGCGACCCCCAGCGCGAGTGCCGCCGCCACCGCCGCGGCCGCGGCCGCCGCCGTCCAGCCCGGCCAGCTGATCGCCAGCCCGCCCACCGCCGCCGCGCCGCAGGGCGCGCTGGTCGCCGTCACCGGCGTCAACCAGGGCGCGGGCAACACCCTCAACCTGACCACCCGCCCGGCCACCCTCTCCGAACTCCTCGGCGGCACCGAGGCGGACGGCCAGATCCCGGTCGACGTCCACGGCATCAAGATCACGCCGCTGGTCAAGGACCTCAAGGCGACCATCGGCGCCGACCTGGGTGGCGTGCAGGCCGACGCCTCCGGCACCCTGGAGGTGAACGTCAAGGCCCCCGTGCCGCTGCCCGAGGGCGCGAGCCTGGACGCCTCCGGCTCCCTCCAGCTGCACCCGGCCGTCCACTTCGCCTACCACGGCGCGCAGGCCACCAGCCCGCGCACCGCCTCCATCGGCTTCGACCTCGGCGCCCACGCCCAGTGGAAGGTCACCGGCGACGTCGCCCGCAACACCGGCGCGGCGCCCATCCGGGTGCCCTTCGCCAAGCTGCAGGCCAGCCCGGTGCTGACCGTCGCGGGCCTGCCCGTGGTGGTCAACCTCGGCCTCACCTGCTACCTGGAGGTCAGCGCCGACGGCCAGGTCCACCTGGAGACCGAGCAGGACGCCACCGGCACCTGGGCCGTCCGCGCCGACTACACCGGCGGCAAGGGCTGGACCTCGTCCACCAACGCCGACACCAAGGTCTCCCCGGTCCACGTCCGCCTCAACGGCAAGGCCTCGGTGCGCGCCGCCCTCGGTGCCGAGGTCAGCCTCGGCCTGTACGACACCGTCGGCGTCGAGGCCACCGTCGCCCCCTACCTGAGCGCCAAGGCCGATGGCTCCCTCGCCGTCGACCTTCCCGGCAACGGGCCGCAGGTGCAGGGCAGTTGGGCCCTGGTCGGCGGCATCGACCTGAACGGCGCGCTGACCGCCCACCTGAAGATCTTCGGCACCCCGATCATCGAGGGCAAGCTTCCGCTGCCGCCGTTCCACAAGGAATGGCCGCTGCTGGCCGGCTCGGCGTCCCTGCCGTCCCCGCGCCCGAGCAGCACCTGATCGTTCCTGGATGACTGAGGAGTGGGGGGGGGGCGGGGTCCGCGTAGCCCCCCACGGAAAGTTATTGGTTGGTGTGGTGGGGGGGGGGGGGATGTGAGTCACGCACCGTCTACGCGGTG
>NZ_JBICZB010000127.1:0-12883 GCF_043201815.1 Kitasatospora sp. NPDC048296 | reverse complement strand
CCGCCACCGCCCAGAACTACACCCTCCATACCGAGGTCAAGATCATGGAAGACGGGCTTGCAACTCGCCCACGACGCTAAACGCAGCGGCGTTGGTGCGCTCCCCGGCGGAACGACTCGACGCGTTGCTCAGGCCTGGCCCTGTGCCTGGCACTTGTCCACGTACTCGGTGATGATCGAGAAGAACCGCGCCGGGTCCTCGAACGGCAGGCCGTGGCCGCCGGGGACCTGGAGGTAGTCGGCCTGGTGGATGGCGGCGGCCAGTTCGCGTTGATGGTGGGGCGGGATGATCTGATCGTCGGCGCTCGCCACCACGAGTGTCGGCGCGGTGACCCGGCCCACCGCGTCACGCAGGTCGATCCGGGTGTCGAGTTCTATCTGCCCGAGGATGCGCTCATCGAGCATGGCCGTGAAACCCGCGGCCATTTCGGCGAACTGCGCGTCGTCGAGGGCGCCGAGGAGACCGGGCCCCATCGCGGTGAGGATCAACTGGTGGGCCAGTAGGGCCGGGTCGGTACGCAGCAGGCGCGCCCACAGCTCGAACATGAACGCCTCGCGCGGGCTCGTCCTGACCCATCCGGCGTGCAGGACGAGTGAGGTCACGGCAGCGGGATGGCGGGCGGCCACGGCCGTGGCGACGACGGAACCCACCGAGTGGCCGACCAGGTGGAACCGTTCCAGTCCGGCGACCTGGGCGGTGGCGACGACCCGGTCTGCGAGTGAGTCCAGGTCGATCGGTGCGCGGTCGACGGGGGTGGCGCCGGCGCCGGGCAGGTTCGGGGCGACGACGGTGTACCGGTCGCGCATCGCATCGATGAGGGCTCCCCAGTTCGAGGTCGCGTCAGCGCCGGTGCCATGGATCAGGACCAGGCCCGGGCCGGACCCGGCGACGACGTGATCAAGCGGTTCACGGCTGGACAAGGGGTGCCTCCATGAGTGAGTGGCTGAGCGATGCGAGCAAAGATAACAGAGGTCTGTCATCTATCAGGACTCTGTCATAAGCCAGAGTGCGAGCTGGTGGCGTACGATCACCTTCATGGAGATGCCGGTCACGGAACGCCTCGGGCTGCACATCAAGCGGGTGGAGCAGGAGCTGATGGCGGCCAAGCACGCGGCGCTCCGGCCGCTCGGGCTCACGGTTCCGCAGTACGTCGCGCTGTACATGCTCGACGACCAGCCGGGGCTCTCCGCCGCCGCGCTCGCCCGCGCCTGCCTGGTCACCCCGCAGACCATCGCCACCGTGCTCGCCAACCTGGAGGCGAAGGGCCTGATCGTCCGCCAGCCGCACCCCTGGCACCGCAAGGTGGTAGAGGTGCGACTCACCCAGGACGGACGCGGACTGCTCGCGGAGGCCGACGCCAAGGCCGTCGCCATCGAACGACGGATCGCCGACGGATTCAGCCCCGAGGAACGCGCCCTGCTGATCGACCTGCTGGCCCGCGCATCAAGTCAACTGACCATCGCGCCGCAGCAGGACTGACACCGCCGCCGGCCCCCGCTGCCGACGGGCACGAGGACGCGGGCTCGGCCGGTCGGCAAACTCAACGAGGGAGACAACCGATGAAGGCCGCGCTGTTAAAGGAGTTCGGATCCCCGCTGGCCGTCGAGGAGGTGCCGGATCCCGTCCTGGGCACGGGGGAGGTCGTCGTCGACGTGGTGGCGGCGAGGATGCTGCCGTATGCGGGGGAGGTGTTCAGCGGTGAGCGGGGGTACCTGCTGGACCTTCCGGTGGTGCCCGGGAGCGGGGCGATCGGTCGGGTGCGGGCAGTTGGGCCTGATGCCACCCAACTTGCCGTCGGTGACTGGGTGTTCTGCGACCCCACGGTGCGGTCGCGGGATGACTCACCGGCTCCCGATGTCATCCTGCAGGGGCTGACCGCGCTCAGCGACGGCGGGTTGCGGTTGCAGCGACACTTCCGGAACGGCGCGCTCGCCGAGCAGATGATGATCCCGACCGAGAACGCGATCCCGCTCGGGGCGGTCGACCCGGCGGACGCCGCGAAATGGTGCTCGCTCGGGGTGCTGCTGGTGCCGTACGGCGGACTGCTCGCCGCCAACCTGCAGGCAGGCGAGACGATTCTGGTCAGCGGGGCCACCGGGCACTTCGGCAGCGCGGCCGTTGCGGTGGCGCTGGCGATGGGGGCGGCCTGCGTGGTCGCGCCGGGGCGCAACGAGGCCGCGCTCAAGGAACTGACGAACCGGTTCGGGTCGCGGGTGCGTGCGGTTCAGCTGACCGGGGACGAGGAGACGGACCGCGAGCGGATGCGGCAGGCGGCCCCGGGGCCGATCGACTGTGTCCTCGACCTGCTCTCCCCGGCGGCCGGGACGGCGGCGGTGCGGGCGGCGGCCATGACCGTGCGCGACGGTGGCCGCATCGTCCTCATGGGCGGCGTCGGCGGCGATCTGCCGCTGAACTACTCGTGGGTCATGCGCCACAACATCACCGTCCGCGGCCAGTTCATGTACCCGCGCGAGGCGAACGGCCGGCTGATCCAGCTGATCCGGTCCGGACTGCTGGGGCTGGACGCCTTCGACATCACCGAGTTCGCCCTGGCCGACGCCAACGAGGCCGTCGCCCACGCCGCAGCCAACGGCGGTCCGTTCCGCCTGACACTGGTCCGGCCGTAGGTAGTCGAGCCGGCGGCTCCGCAACGAGCATCCCACCGGCTTCCTTCCCGGAGGTCGTGTACCACCCGTAGGACCGGTACGGCGGCGGGCGACCGCCACGGGGGTACGGCTGCCCGCCGCCCGCTGCCCGCTGCCCGCCGCCCGCCGCCCGCCGCCCGCCGCCCGCCGCCCGCCGCCCGCCGCCCGCTGGAAGTCCGATGAAGACGCTGGAGTCTGGCCCCACCGAGTGCGGTGGGGCCAGACTCGGTTCGTGGCGATGGGGGACTGGGCTGGGGAACTGGTGGGGCCGGATGTGCGGGAGGCCTGTCGCCGGTGACCTGGGCGGGCCTGCTGGGCTGCCAGGGGTGGGTGACCGGCTCGGTGGCGTCGATCCCGCAGCCGGTGAGCGGGCTCGGGTCGCCGGGCACGTCTGGGTCGGAGGACACCGCGTCGAGGCAGAAGGCGCCGACCACCTTGGTGGTGGTCGGCGCCTTCGCCATCTGTCGCAGCTGCAAAAAAGTAAGTACCTGTGTTATCAATAGCTACGTACGAAAGCTCACTCCCTGCTCCACCGTAAGGCGATTGCCATGACGAGTCACATCACCAACCCCGCTCAGCCCTCCACCGGACTGTCCGACCTGAGCGCCGGTCCCTGGGTCCTGGACGCGGCCAAGTCATCAGTGGAGATCAAGCACAAGTCGATGTGGGGGCTGGCCACGATCAGGGCCGCCTTCACCAGGCTCAGCGGCGAAGGTGAGATCGGCCCCGACGGGTCCGCGCACGGCACGCTGACCATCGAGGCCGCGTCGATCCTCAGCAAGCAGGCCAAGCTCGACACCCACCTGCGCTCCGCGGACTTCTTCGACGTCGAGAGGTATCCGACGTTCACCTTCGCCGCCACTGGCGTCGTCGCCGACGGCGCCGGAGCCGCCAAGGTCACCGGCCGCCTCACCGTGCTCGGCACGACCCGCCCGCTCACCTTCACCGCCCGCGCCACCGCCGTCGGCCCGGACGACGTGACCCTCAGCGGCGAGGTCGCCATTGACCGTAACGACTTCGGCATGGGCTGGAACAAGGCCGGAATGATCAAGGGCCTCACCACCGTCACCCTCACCACCCGCTTCACCCGCCGCTGACAGGCCGACCCGAGCGCCGCCCCGCAGGGGTGTGTCCGGAGATCCACAGGCCCTCGGAGCACCCTGCCGTGTGTGCGGTTGGGGGTTCGGGCGAGGGTCGACTGGCTTACCGGTTCGGTTCCGCGGCGGGGTGGGGTCGGGTGGTGTCCAGCAGCGTCCGCACTGCCGTCCGGACGCGGTCGTCCGTTGCGGTGGGGTCGGTGGGGTCGAGCTTTCCGTCGAGGTGGAGGAAGGCGAGGCCGTGGACCAGTGCCCACACGGCGGTGGACATCGCCTCTCGGTCGGTTCCGGGGAAGGTGTCGCGGACGATCGCGCCGACGTAGTCCCACATCGCGGCGGCCGCCGCGACCCGTTCGGCGTCCGCGGGGTCGCAGGGTTCGGCGAACATCACGCGGAACAGCGCGGGCCGCCCGACCGCGAAGCGGACGTAGGCGGCGGCGACGGCGGCCAGGTCCTCGGGTGTCCGCGGGGCGGGGTGTGCGGCGGCGAGGTGTTCGGCGAGTTCGCGGTAGCCCTGCGCGGCGACGGCGGACAGCAGCGCGTCGCGGTCGCATCCGGCGCACCCGGTCAGCGGCTCGCCGTCAGACGGGGGGCCTGTGCGGTTGGCCGACAGGAGTACGCCCATACGGCCGCGGCGGCCGCGGAGGCGAGGGCGATCAGGTAGAGGACGGCGTGCAGTCCACTGGAGAAGGGGTGGACGGTGGTGACGAGTGTGCCGAAGGCGGCGACGCCAACCGCCGATCCGGACTGCCGGGCGGTGTTGAGCGCGGCCGCGGCGATGCCCACGCGGGCCTTGTCGACGGCGCCCAGGGCCGGTGCGGTGGCTGCCGGGGAGATGAATCCGCCGGCCAGTCCGATCACCACCATGGGCGCGAGCGCCAGCCAGTACGACGAGGTACGGGTGGCGCCGAGCAGCCCCAGCGCCCCGAACGCGTAGGCGCCGAAGGCCGCGCACATCGACCAGCGCGAACCGAGCAGCCGCGCCACCCGAGCGGATCCGAAGCCGCCGACGGCGACGGTCGCGGTCAGCGGCAGCAGCGCCAGTCCGGCCCGGACCGGCGAGTAACCGCGGACCTGCTGGAAGTAGAGGCCGCAGACGAACAGCAGGCCGTAGAAGACCAGCGCCGAGGTCGCGGAGACCACCGTGGAGGCCGCGAAGACGCGGCCACGGAACAGCGACAGCGGGAGCATCGGGTGCGGGCTGCGGACCTCGGCGACGAGGAAGGCCGCCGCGGCCGCGGCGGACACCGCCAGCGCCGTCCACACCAGCGGCGCGCTCCAGTAGCGGCCCTGGATGAGGACGGTGATCGGCACACCGAGCGCGACGACCGCGCTCACCTGTCCGGGAAGGTCCAGACGCTGAGGCAGCGACCGGGCCGGCCGTTGCGCGACGCTGAGCGCCGGCCACACCCCGGCGAGTCCGATGGGCACGTTGACGAAGAAGACGCTGCGCCAGCCGAGCCAGGAGATCAGGCTGCCGCCGATCAGGGGTCCCGCGGCCATCGCGACTGCGCCGAGCGACATCCAGATCCCGATCGCCCTGGCCCGCAGCTCGGGCTCCGGATGGGCCTGGTCGATCAGTTTGAGGGCGGCCGGGACGAGGACCGCCGCGCCGACGCCCTGCACCGCACGCCCGGCGGCCAGCACCGGCAGGCCGGCCGCCAGGCCGCAGCTGGCGGACGCCACGGTGAACAGCAGCAGACCCGCCAGGTAGGCCCGGCGGGCGCCCCAGCGGTCCGCGAGGGTGCCACCGGTCAACAGCAGAGCGGCGAACGCGAGCGTGTAGGAGTTCACCACCCATTGCAGCCCGTCGATGCCGATGCCGATGCTGTCGGAGATGCCGTTCAACGCGACGTTCACGATCGACGCGTCCAGCAGGACGATGACATAGCTGACACCGGTCGCGACCAGCACGCGTCGCCACAGCCGGGTACCCGAGATCGAGGGCAATGGAATGGCCAGGACTTTCTCGTTCATGCCCCGACGCTGACAGCGATTCACTTCCACGCCGGTGGAAGCGGACCCGGGCGACAATGACCGCATGACCTCACCCACGCGCACCGGCGAACCGGACATCGCCCGTGTGGCGAGCCTGTTCGCCAACGGCACCCGCGCCCGCATCCTGATGGCGCTCGCCGGAGGCCACAGCCTGCCGGCGAGCGCGCTGGCCGAGCACGCGGGCGTCACCCCCCAGGCCGCCAGTACCCAGCTGAACCGGCTCAGCCGGGCCGGGCTGATCGCCGTCCGGCCGTCGGGACGCAACCGCTACTACGAACTCGCCGACCGGCGGATCGCCGAGCTGATGGAGAGTCTGGCCGCGCTCGCCCCGGCCCAGCCGGTGGCGCGAACGCTGCGCGCCAGCAACCGCAATGAGGCGCTGCGCCGAGCGCGCCTCTGCTACGACCACGCCGCCGGACGGCTCGGGGTCGCCATCACCGAGGCCCTGCTGAACAGCGGCGCGCTGGTCCCCGCGGGCGGGACACTGCAGACGGAGAACGCGGAGCACCCCTACCGGCTCGGCCCGGCCGCGATACCGGTGCTGACCGGCCTCGGAGTACCGGAGAGCCACCTCACGGACGACCAGCGGCGTCCGCTGCTGCGCTTCTGCCTGGACTGGACCGAGCAACGGCACCACCTGGCGGGGCGTCTCGGCGCGGACCTGTTCAACGCCTTCACCACCGCCGGATGGATCACCCGGGCACCCCACACCCGCGCGCTGCACCTGACCCCGGCCGGTGAGGACGCGCTGGCCCGCCGGCTGGGCATGGGCGGCGCGGTCGATCCCGGCGGGATCAGAGCGGTTGGTGACCGTGGCTCGTTGAACGGGTGTGGCTGACGAAACGGACAACGGCCGGGCTCAGGCTCCGATGGTGTGGGCGCTGGTGGTGCGCGAGGCGGCGCAGGGGCCGCCGTTCGCGGAACTGATCGTGGAGGTTGGTGCGGACCTCTATACGGACCTGGTGGAAGCAGCGCTCGACAGCGGCTTCACGCTCGCGGCGGGTGCGCCTCCGGACACGAGCGGAGTCGTCGAGGTCGGCGAGGGCCGGGTGAAGCGCCTGGTGCTGGTCGGCGGGCGCCAGATGTGGGAGCCGGACACCCGCGTCGAGACGTCGCCAGGTTGGCTGGCAGCGGCCCGGGGCAGGAGTGCCGCCGTGGTGATCCTCGTACCGCCGGACACCTGGCCGCCCGGCCTGATCGAGTTGGCGCCCGAGGTACGCCTGGACGTGTTCACCCGGCGGTTCGAACAGGAACAGAGGGCGGGACGCGTCCTGCACGGAACCGTATCGGTGCGGGTGGGGAACCCGCCGGACAGCGAGTAGGTGTGCCGAAGCGCGCCACCCGTCACCGGATTGGACACCACCCGCAAGCTCAGCCGCTCACGGCCGAGAAGCTGACGTGGAGTCCGTTGCAGGTCGGTTCGACGCCAGCTTCCGCACCGCGTCCGCGAGCGCGGCCGCGGTGCGGCGGACGTCCCGGTCCGTGGTGCGCCAGTTGCTGAACGCCGCGCGCAGGGCGGGCCGGCCGGCGTAGCGGGTGGGGGTCAGGAAGGCCTCGTCGGAGAGTTCGGCGGCGAGGGCGGCGAGGCGTTCGGGGGTGGGGTCGGCGGCAAGGGTGAAGCAGACGACGTTGAGGCGGACCGGGGCGAGCAGCCGCAGGCCGTCGGTCGCGTTGACGGCCTCGCCGAGTGCGCGGGCGCCGGTGACGCAGCGCTCCACGATCTCCCGCTGGCCGGCCCGGCCGTAGGCGCGCAGGGTGAACCAGGCGGCCAGGGCGCGCAGTCGGTGCGAGTTCTCCGGGGTGAGGTGGACCAGGTCGGGGTGCTCGCCGATCGGACCGAGGTAGGCGGCGGCGTTCTGGAAGACCCTCGCCTGAAGGTCGCGGCGGCGGGTGAACTGCACGGCACTGTCGTAGGGCACGTTGAGCCACTTGTGCAGGTCCACGCAGACCGAGTCGGCCAGGTCCAGCCCGGCCGTCAGCTCGGCGTGTTCCGGGGAGAGAGCGGCGAAGGCGCCGAAGGCGGCGTCCACGTGCAGCCAGAAGTCGTACCGCTCGCGCAGGCCGGCGATCGCGCGCAGGTCGTCGAAGTCGACGGTGTTCACCGTGCCCGCGTTGGCCACCACGATGCACGGGCCGCCGGCCTCGGCGAGGGCGCCCTCCAGTGCCGCCACGTCCACGGCCTCGCGGCCGGGCAGGGTGGGCACGGTGGTCAGCGCCCGGCGGCCCAGGCCGAGAACGCTCAGCGCCTTGGACACGCTGGAGTGCGCGCTGCCCGACAGCACCGGCACCCGGCCGAGGGCGGCGACCCCGTCCTCGGCCACGTCCACGCCGAGCCGCTCGCCCAGCCACTCCCGGGCGACCGCCAGGCCGACGGTGTTGGACATGGTTGCGCCGCTGACGAAGGTGCCGCTGTGCGCGGGGGAGAGGCCGAAGAGCTCGCGCAGCCAGCCGACCGTCTCCCGTTCCAGGTGCTGACCGGCCGGGTCCAGCGAGGAGTTGGAGTTCTGGTCGGCGGTGGAGGTCAGCCAGTCGCCCGCCAGCGCGGCCGGGGTCGTACCGCCGGTGACGAAGCCGAAGTAGCGCGGCCCGGCACTGGCCGACAGCCGCGGCTGCCAGCGCTCGCCGAACTCCGCCAGCGCCGCCCGCAGACCCTCGGCGTCCTCGTGCAGCGGCTGCGCCGGCGTCGGCCGGTCCGACTGCTGCGGGATCACCGGGCCGTCGAGGCCGGCGAGGAAGGCGACGGCCCGCTGCCGGGTCTCCTCCAGGAGGGCGGGCAACTGGTCGAGATCGGCGGCGAGTGCGGGGTGCATGGGGCTTCTCCGTTGATCGATTGTCAGCCCGAGGGTAGTGGGTGGGAGATGGGGTGTCGCGGGCCAATTCGACGCGGGTGGCCCGGGAGTTCGGGTGCGCGCGGGCACGTGCCGCCGGAGCCGCCGGGCGGGCGTCAGGCCAATGCGGCCGCCTTGCGTAGCAGCACCGACCGCTCGCGGGCGTTGCGGCACAGCCGGGCGGCGAGCTCCAGCTCGGCCCGGGCCTCGGCGGTGCGGCCGAGGCGGGCCAGCAGTTCGCCGCGCACGCCCGGGAGCAGGTGCGAGCCCGACAGGCGGCCGGAGGCGAGCAGGTCGTCGACCATGGCCAGCGCCTCCTGCGGTCCGCTCGCCATCGCGACGGCCACGGCCCGGTTGAGCTCGACCACGGGGGACGGGGCCACCCGGCCGAGCGCCTCGTAGAGGAGCACGATCCGCTCCCAGTCGGTCTCCCGCACCGAGGGCGCCGTCGCGTGGCAGGCGGCAATCGCGGCCTGCAGACCGTACGGACCGAGGCCCCGTCCGACGGCCGAGGCCCGGCCGAGTGCGGCCAGGCCGCGACGGATCGCCGACCGGTCCCACAGCCGCCGGTCCTGGTCCTCCAGGAGCACCGCCTCGCCGTCCGGCCCGGTCCGTGCCGGGAAGCGCGCCGCGGTGAGCTCGAACAGCGCGAGCTGCCCGTGCACCTCCGGCTCGGCGGGCAGCAGGGCGGCCAGCATCCGGGCCAACCGGACGGCCTCGTAGGCGAGATCGGGGCGCAGCAGGTGGTCGCCGCTGGTCGCCGTCGAGCCCTCCGTGAAGATCACGTACAGGACGCTCAGGACGGCGCCGAGCCGCTCGCTCCGTTCCTCGGGCTGCGGCAGCTCGAACGGCACGTGGGCGGCGGCGATGGTCTTCTTCGCCCGGGTGATCCGGGCCTGGACGGTCGGAGTCGGCACCAGGAACGCCCGGGCGATCTCCTCGCTGGACAGGCCGCCCACCACGCGCAGCGTGAGCGCCACCCGGGCCTCGGGCGACAGCACCGGGTGGCAGGCGGTGAACATGAGGGCGAGGACGTCGTCGTCGACCCGGTCGGGATCCCACGGCAGGTCGTCCGGCCGCTCGGGCGCGGCCGCCGCGCCCGAGCTGAACTCGCCGTCCGCCAGCTGTCCGGCGAGCGCGGCGTACCGCTCGTCCAGTGCCGACTTGCGGCGGAAGGTGTCGATGGCCCGCCGCCGGGCGGTCGCCAGCAGCCAGCCCACCGGACTGGCCGGCGCGCCGTCGCGCGACCAGGTGACGAGCGCCTCCGCCAACGCCTCCTGCGCGATGTCCTCGGCGAGCGCGAAGTCGCCCGTGTAGCGGGCCAGCGCACCGACGATCCGCGCCGACTCGATCCGCCAGACGGCCTCGACGGCCCGCCGCGCCGACTCGGCGATCGGCGGGCCGTCGGGAGCCTGGAATGTCACAGCTGGCCGGTCCGCTCGCGCCACGCCCGCTCCTTGACGATCCACTCGTTGTCCTGCGGGAACTCGTCGATGCCCGGCACGCGCCGGATCTCGCACTTCGAGCCGGGGATCGCCGGGAGCCGCTTGGCCCACTCGACGGCCTCCTCCTTCGAAGCGACGTCGAGCACGTAGAAGCCGCCGAACAGCTCCTTCGTCTCACCGTACGGCCCGTCGGTGACCACCGGGGTCTCACCGCTGTAGTCGACCACCACGCCCTGGGACGGGTCGTCCAGGCCCTCGGCGGCGACGAGCACGCCGGCCCGGATCAGCTCGTCGTTGAAGCGGCCGATGGTTTCGAGCATCTCCTCGAAGGGCGTCTCCATCATCTTCGCCAGGGACTCGTCCGTGCCCCGCATGATCAGCATGTACTTCGCCATCGTTGCTCTCCTTCTCCTTGATCGGGGGTCGTCTCCCGACCCTCTCAGTCCCAGGTCGAACGGCGATCTCGCGGATCGACACGGCGGACGGATTCGGACCGGATTTTTTTCGCCGGACGCCTGTTACGGGTTGGTCCGGGGGTCGGTGCGGGGGTCGGCCGGGGGTGCTGGGGCCGTGACCAGGGCGGTGACGGCCGCGCGGATGGTCTCGTCGTCGACGGAGCCGTGCCAGCCGGCGGCCTGCGTCGAGTTCTCCCGGTCGGGGCCCGCGCAGTGCCGCAGCAGGCCCGGGACGTCCGTGGCGGAGCCGTAGTTGTGGCCGAGCCCCGCCCGGTCGATCGCGTCGAGTTCCTCCCCCACGGGCGTGGACTCTACCGCCGGGGCAGTTCCGCCTGCCGGACCGCCTTCGAGGCGAAGGCGAAGACCGCTCCCAGGCAGGAGAGGCCGCCGCAGCCGATGAACACCGGGGCCGCGCCCCAGGCGTCGATGGCGGCGCCCACCAGCGGGTAACTGAGCGGCGCGAGGCCGACCATGGTGAGCATCACGACGGAGGTGACCCGGCCGAGGTAGGCGGGATCGGCGGTGGTCTGGATGAGGGTGCTGTCCAGGCTGCCGAAGACGCCCGCGCTCAGCCCGACCAGCGCCGCCAGCAGGGCGGCTGCCCACAGGCTCGGAACCAGCGCCATGGCGGCCGCGCCCGCACTACCGGCCAGCAGCGTCGCGACCATGGTCAGGCCCGCCCGGGGCAGCCAGCCGGCGATGGCGAGCAGGGCGGCGCTGGCGGCCGCCCCGGCGCCGAAGCAGGCGACGATCCAGCCGTAGCCGGACGGGCCCCAGCCGCGTTCGGCGTTGAGGAGCACCATGCCGACGTTGAGGATGCCGGTGAGGCCGAGCTCGCAGACCGCTCCGGCGGCCACCAGCGGGCCGATCAGTCGGTGGCGGCGGATGTAGCGCAGCCCGTCCAGCAGCTCGGCGCGGGCGGTGCTTCGGCCCGGCCGGGGCTGCTCGGACGACGCTTCGAGCGGGTGGATCCGTACCGTCAGCAGCAGTGGCAGGGACAGGGCGAAGAGCAGGCCTGCGACGGTGAAGGCGGCCGCCGGGCCGCCGAGGCCCATGGCCAGGCCGCCGATCGGCGGGCCGGCGATCTGGCTCAGACGCATCGCCAGGGAGCGCAGGCCGGTGACCCGGGCGAGCTGATCCGGGCCGGTGATCCGAGGCGGCAGGGCGCCGACGGCCGGGACGAACAGGGCGTCCACGGCCCCGAACACCAGGGCCACCACGACCAGCAGCCAGAGCGCGGGCGTGGTCAGGGCGATGGCGGCGGCGACGGAGAGGATCAGGAGGCAGCGCAGGGTGTCGCTGCCGAGGATCACCCGGCGGGGGTCGAGCCGGTCGGCGACGACACCTCCGCCGAGCATCAGCGCCGCCCGTGGCAGCGCCCCGGCGGCCATCACCAGGCCGACCTCGGTGGGCCCGGCGGCCTTCTGGGCGGACCAGCCGAGGGCGAGGAAGTACACGCCGTCGCCGATCAGGGAGGCGGTGTAGGCGGTGAGCCAGCGCAGCACATTGGCGTCGCGGTGGGCGACGGTGTCGGGGCGTATCGGCGGTGCTGTCTCCACGGTGGCCATGGCGGACTCCAGCAGGTCGGTGACGGAAACGGACGTCCGCGTCAGGGGCGGAACGGAAAGCCGTACAGGTGGACGGACACGTGCTCGCGGCCCTCGGTGTCGCCGGCGGCCTTGGCGGCTTTGCCGCGCTTGCGCCAGCGCCGGGCCAGTGCTTCGAGTTCGTCGCTCATTTCGGAGAGTTCGGCCGGGGTGAGGTCGAGCAGCCACTCGGCGCTGAAGGCCGCGTCGGTCCACTCCTTGCCCCAGGCGGCGCCCTGGTCCAGGTACGCGCGGTACTGCGCGGCGCGGCTGTCGACCAGGACGCGGCTGACCACGCCGACGGCGGCCGCGCCCTCGGGAGTACCGGCGAGCTCCGACTCGCGGTAACCCCAGCCCTCCTCGGACGTCACCTGCCACCACCGCTCCCGCCCGTCGGCGCTCCGCGCGCCCGCTTCGGTCACGAAGCCGTGCTCGGCGAGCTTGCGCAGGTGGTAGCTGACCAGGGACGGCGCCTGGTCGACCTGCTCGGCGAGCTGGGAGGCGGTGGCGGTGCCCGCGACGTAGAGCAGGCGGTAGAGCTGCATGCGCAGCGGGTTGGTGAACGCCTTCAGGCGGGAGAGGTCGGTGATCCGCTCGGGCTTGGGGTGCTGGGGCATGGCTTCACGGTAGATCCGAAGGGAAAATTGCGCAATAGAGTTTTCGGATCTGCTGGGCGCGACACGGGACTTGTGACCGGACACGGTTGTCGGCCACGGGACTCGCTACTTGGCCGCACTGAGGTTCCCCCGGGATGCGGAGGATGGTGACAGCGGTTCAGATGGGTCTCATGAGAGGACCCGAGGCCATGGCCGCCCCGAAGAAGTACCCG
>NZ_JBICZB010000126.1:0-13268 GCF_043201815.1 Kitasatospora sp. NPDC048296 | reverse complement strand
CGATCTCGGGCCTCAACACCTCAAGATCTGCACGGGGGACGGCGTGTGCCGCGTCAGGCGCTCTGAACCCACCCACGGATGGAGCAGAAGAGCCCTTTTTGGCCCACTGCAGACAGTTATCGGCGCGAAGAACTGGAATTGGAGAGTTACCCGCGTGAATCCTCGCGCCGCCCGCTCGGCCGACACCGATGCCCCGCTGTCCGCACACGACATCGCCCTGCTCCGGGCGAGCCGAGCCGCCGTCGAGCCGCATGCCGCGGACCTCCCGGTCCACTTCTACGCGACCCTGTTCCACCGCTACCCCCAGGTCCGCGAGTTGTTCCCGCCGCACATGGAGATCCAGCACGACAAACTGCTGCGCGCCCTGCTGCTCATCGTCGACCTGGTGGACGATTCCGAGTACCTGGTCCGCTTCTGCACCGAACTGGGCCGCGACCACCGCAAGTTCGGCGCTCTTAGCGGGCACTACGCGGCGGTCGGCGAGTGCCTGCTCGCCACACTGGAGCACTTCGCAGGCCCCGCCTGGACCACGGACGTCGCTGCGGCCTGGACACGCGCCTACACCGCGGTCGCACAGGCCATGGACGAGGCGGCCCAGGCCGACGCCGCCGAGCGGCCGGCCGTCTGGGACGCCCGGATCGTGGACCACCGCAGGCACGGCCCCGACCTCGCGGAGGTCACCGTCCGGACCGACCAGCCGTACCCATTCACCGGTGGGCAGTTCGTCAGCATGGCAACCCCGTGGTGGCCGAAGAGCTGGCGCCACTACTCCCCCTCCAACGCCCCCCGGCCGGACAGGACCATCACGTTCCACATCCGCGCCGTTCCCGGCGGCCCTGTCAGCAGCGCCCTGGTACACCGCGCGGTGGTCGGCGACGTGCTCCGGCTCGGCCGACCCCTCGGTGACATGATCCTCGATCCGGCCTCCAGCCGCGACGTCGTGTGCGTCGCCGGCGGTACCGGGCTCGCGCCGATCCGCGCGCTGGTCGAGCAGGCCCTCCTGGACGGCGTCCGGCGACGGATGGACATCTTCGTCGGTGCGCGCGGCACGAGCGAGCCACACGGACTCGACGACATCCGCCGGCTCTCACAACACCACCACTGGCTCACCGTACGGGCCACGGGCCACCGTCTACGACGCACACACCCCCGGCGCCGGCCCCGGCCTGCCCGAGGCGCTGACGGCAGCCGGCCCCTGGCTGGAGCACGACGCCTACGTCAGCGGCCCCGCGCCCATGATCTACAGCGCTGCCCGGGCGCTGTACCACGCCGGAGTGCCACTCGATCGCATCCACCACGACCCGTTCGTGCGCCTCGACTTCACCTCCTGAGCGCAGACAGCCGTCCGGGCACCGAAGTCTCGGACGGCCCGGCGCCCTTCGGGTCCGTCAGGCGCTGACGGCCCTTCTCCAGGAATGCCACGCCTCACCGGCGGATCAGTCGAGCACAACGGTTCAACCCAGTTGGCGCGGTTGCTCCTTGGCGATTCGGCCACCCTGACCCGGGCGCATCAGACATGATGCGGAGCCGTGGGGAGAAGCCGCTCGGTATGGACGAGCCGACCTCCACGCCATGTTGACGAAACGTCGTCGATCACGGAGGGGAGACCGCATCATGGATCGGACCCGGCGCAGCCGCCTCGGCTGGCTCGGTACGGGGCGGATGGGCGTTTCGATGGCCGAACGCCTGCTCGACGCCGGAGAAGAGCTCACCGTATGGAACCGGACGAAGGAGAAGACCAGGCCACTGGCGGACCGGGGCTCCGGCGTCGCGGACACCATCGGCGAGTTGGCCGAACAGTGCGACATCGTCTTCGTCGTGGTCACCGCTTCGGCCGACCTGCTGGAAGTGGTCACCGGACCAGGCGGGCTGCTGCGGGGCGGCGCCGGCCGACCGGCCGTGATCGTCGACTTCTCGACGGTTTCAGCCGAGGCGTCCGCCCAGGCCGCGGCGGCGGCGGCCGACGCCGGTGTGCAGTTCCTCGCCTCCCCGATCAGCGGCAACCCGAACATGGTGGCCGAAGGCACCGCCGCGATCGTCGCTTCGGGCCCCACCGAGACCTTCGAGCAGGTCCGCCCCTACCTCGACCGCATCGCCCCCACCGTGACGTACGCCGGACCGGGCCAGACCAGTCTCCTGGTCAAGCTGTGCCACAACCTGCTGCTCGGCATGATCACCCAGTCGCTGGTCGAGGTGACGACGCTCGCCGAGAAGGGCGGGGTGGACCGCGCCGACTTCCTCGCCTTCATCAACGGCTCGGTGCTCGGCTCGACCCTGACCCGGCACAAGGGCCGGGCGCTGGTGGAACACGACTACAGCCCGACCGTCACCACGACCATGCTGCGCAAGGACTACGACCTGGGGCTCGGAGCCGCCCGCGCCCTCGAAGTCCCGATGCCCGTCGCCGCGATGGTCCACCAGCTGATCCAGACCGCCATCGGCCTGGGCTACGCCGAGGCCGACTACCTCTCGCTCTTCGAGGTCGCCGCACGCGCAGCGGGCCTGGGGCGCAAGGACGAGGGCGCCACGGAGAAGGACGCCTGACCGGCGCACCGAAGCACCAGCCGTCGCCGCCACCGCCCTCACTCGCCTGCCTCGCGGCTCCTCCCCCGGAGCCGCGAGGCGGGCCGTCGCGGGGGACACGCTGTCGTCGTATCCCGCCGAGTCCAGCGGCCAGGGGGCGTGCCCGTTACCGTCTTGGTCCTGCTACGGCGTACACCACGGTGCCGGTCACCAACAGGGCCCACGCGGTCCCGGTGGACGCCGCCGTGCCGGGGGGAAAGATCATCCAGTTGACCACCTGTCCCGCGGTGCCGCGCGGAGTCGGGACGAGGAGGGCGACCGCGAGCCAGCCGGTCGGCAGGGTCCAGGCGAACTGTGCCCCGTACAGCGCCGCCCCGAGCGCGGCCAGGCCGACCAGGCCCGCGCTGTCCCGGACGACGACCTCGGTGGGGGCGAGCCTCGCTCCCGCCCCCTGGACCGTCAGCAGCGCCGCACCGGCGAACGCGCCGATCAGCAGCACGTGCGCCGCCCGGCGGGGCAGCCACCGGATCGCGGCCGTCCTCTCCAGCACGACGTCCGGCCCGCCGAGCCCGACGGACGCGGCCGCCACGTTCGCGGCGAGGACCAGGACCGCCATCGCCAGGTCCTCCGGGCCCGGATCACTGAGGGCCCACAGCGCCAGCGTGACGAGCGCGACCGCCGCGGCCGAGGTGGGCACCTGCCGTGAACGGGCGTACAGGATCAGCCACCTCATCGCGACGCCTCCCCCACCAGCACCGGAAGGAGGTTGTGCCCCGTGCAGGAGAGGGCGGCGGCGCGCAGTTCGGCGATCCGCGAGCGCTGCTCGGCCGGCGGCAGCGCCGTCAGCGTCTGCCAGGCGGCGTCGGCGTCCGCCCAGGACTTCGGCGAGTACGCCTCGCTGCCCCTCTCGTCCAGCGGATGGAGCCGGGAATCACGCATGGCCCAGCTCGCGGCGACGCTCTGGGCGACGACGTCACGACGCCCCCCGCCCTCCCGGTCGTTGTTCCCGTAGCAGTTCGGTGCCAGACCCTTGGCGATCAGCGCACGGGTCAGGTCCTCACCCGTCGCATCGGCGAGCAGCCGTTCGTCGAAGTCGACCAGCACCACGTCGCCGGAGAGTTCGCGCGTGTCGCCGAGCTCGCGCAGCGTGGTGTCCTCCCGCACCGAGGTCGGCGCCTTGTCGCCCAGGACGTCGTGCAGCACGCTCAGCGCCTCCTTGACGCGCAGCGCGAGCTCGGGCAGGCGTGAGCGGTTCGCCTGCGTCACGCACACCGGTCCGTCGCAGACCAGGGCGGCGGCGGCCTCGTCGACCACGTAGGTGTCGCGCGGAGCGGCCGGGAGCACCAGCAGGGCCAGGGCCGCGCCCGCCAGGACGGGGATCACCGCGAGCAGCCGGGCCCGGCGGGTCACGGCCGACAGCAGTGCGAAGCCGGTGGCGAGCAGGCCGAGCAGCCAGAGCGTCTGACCGAGGTGCACGGAGCCGGACAGGGTCAGCAGCATCTGCCGCGGCTCCGCGATCGCCGGGGACAGCTGGGCGAGCCGGTTCGACGCGGTACTCGACGGCAGTGCCCCGTCACTGTTCTTGTTCAGGAGGAGGCCCGTCAGCAGGAGGACGAGCACCACCAGGGCCGGCGGGGTGAGCACGGAGGGCAGGGTCCGCGCGACGCCCATGCCGAACACGGCCCCCGCGACGAGGGCCAGCGCCGCCACGAGCGAGATCGGCAGCCAACCGAGGGGCGTGTAGGTGGTCCGGCCGAGGGCCACCTGGGCTCCACCCACGAGGACCAGGAGGCCGAAGCCCGACGCCAGCGCGAGCGCCATCGCACCGGCCGGCAGCGCCGCGCGGCGCCAGGCCGGCAGCGGCGTGGTCGTCAGCAGTTCGGCCATCCGCGAGCGGGAGTCGCGCAGCCCGTACACCGCTCCCAGGCCCACCACGAGCGGCCACCAGAAGGCCAGCAGGTACCTGGTCCACATGGCCATCGAGGTCCACTGGGCCGTCCACCCCGCGTTGCCCCTCCACCAGATCCCGTCGATCAGGCAGAAGACCACCAGGCTGCCGCCCAGGACGACGACGCCGGGCCACGGGGCGACGGAGCGCTTCAGTTCGGTGCGCAGGAGACGTCCGTTCACCAGGTGCCCCCCTGCTGCCCGGAGGTGCGCAGCAGCGCCGAGTAGCCGCGCTCCAGGGGGCTGTCGCCCGGGAACTCGGCGCTGCCCGCCGCGGCCAGGTCGTCCGGCGTGCCCTGGAAGACGAGGCGGCCGTCGGCGAAGAGCACCACGTCGGAGCAGGCGGCCGCGACGTCCTCGACCAGGTGGGTGGAGACGACCACGCAGGTGTCGCGGCCCAGTTCCTGCAGCAGCTCGCGGAAGCGCAGCCGCTGTGCCGGGTCCAGGCCGGCCGTCGGCTCGTCCAGCAGCAGCACCGCGGGGTCGTTGACGATGGCCTGGGCGATGCCGGCGCGCCGCACCATGCCGCCGGACAGGGTCTTCATCCGATGGTCGGCGCGGTCCGCCAGGCCCACCCGTTCCACGGCCCGCTGGACGGCCGCGGGGACGGCCGCCTTCGGAACCTCTTTCAACCAGGCCATGTACTCGACGAACTCACGCACCGTGAAGCGCTTGTAGTAGCCGAAATCCTGCGGCAGGTAGCCGATCCGGCGACGCAGCGCCCGGTGGTCACCCATCGCGCCCATGGAGGTGCCGAGCAGCTCCAGTTCGCCCTCGGCGGGGCGCAGCACGGTGGCCAGCGCCCGGATCAGGGTGGTCTTTCCCGCTCCGTTGGGCCCCAGGAGGCCGTGGGCGCCGATGCCCAGGGAGAGGTCGAGCCCGTCGACGGCCATCTTCTTCCGTCCGACACGTACTCTCAGGCCGCTGGCCCGGATCTCCCAGGCGTAGGTCTTCGGCGCGGTGTCGGCCGCGCTCGTCACAGGTGTCATGCGGTGGTCCCTTTCGAGGGTCGACGATGGTTTCACAGCGTTGAGTACGCGTTTCTGCGGGCGATCACGGCGCCGATCCCGAGCGCGAGGAGCAGCCCCCACACGGGCAGCCGGTCCGGCTGGAGCACGAGCCGCAGGGCAAGGGGGGTACGGCCGGTGGCCCACGCGGGTACCACGACGACGACGCCCCACGCGATCAGCAGCCCGACGGCGGCGCGGGTCACACCGACCACGCTGCCCAGCGCCAGGGCGGTGGAGGTGAAGGCCAGGGAGGGCAGCAGCCACTGCGCGGCCGTCATGGTTCCGGTCAGCCATCCCCCCACCAGGAGCCCTGGCAGGACCACCACGAGGACCGCTGTGGTGCGTCTGAGGAGCAGGGGCAGGCCGGCTCGGGCGGTCGAAGCCGTCAGTTCGTGTGCCGGGTCCAGGCCGCGCGACCACGATGCGGCGACACCGCACAGCGGCAGCACGGGCGCGATCGGCAACACCGGAGAGGCGCCGCCGAAGAACGTCGGCGACGCGACCGCGTCCAGCAGCAGCGCCATCAGGGTGACGACGACGGTCATGGCCAGCCACGGGGCCATGGCCGGCGTCAGCCAGGCCGAGACCCACCTCGGGCGGTGTCGCCGCGAGGGCGCCCTGACGGCAGCGTCCAGCTGCGGTTCCAGACCGGCCCGGACGGTGTCGAGGACCGCGGTGATGTCGGGCGCCTCGGTGGCCACGGAGACAGCCAGGTGGCTCCGGCACGGAGCGCACGTCTCCAGATGAGCCTCCAACGCCCATACCGTGTCCGCGGCCATCGCCGCGTCACCACGTGCGTAGTCGTCGATCAACCGCCTCGACGCGTGTTCCCCGCTCATGCCAGCGCCTCCCGCATCGCGATCCGGGCCCGGCGGGCGCGGGTCTTGACCGTGCCTTCGGGCAGTCGGAGCAGGACGGCGGTCTCCCGGACGGAGAGCCCGTCGAGCACCGTGGCCTGCAGTACCTCTCGGAGTTCCGGCGCCAGTCGCCGCAGGGCGTCGCCGACGTCGCCGCCGACGGTCCCGGCGAGTGCCTCGTCCTCCGCCGCGGGCACCACCGTCCGCTCGGCGGCGGCGACCGGCGGTTCGGCGTGGTGGGCTCGGCGCCGGAACGCGTCGACGAGGCGGCGCGCCGCGATCGTCCACAGCCACCCGACGGCCGTCCCGCCGACCGCACTCCCTGCGAACGCGCCGGCCGCGCGCCACACCGCCAGATAGGTCTCCTGCATGACCTCGGCGACGATCTGCTCGTCCGCGCAGCGGCGGCGCAACCGCACCGCCAGCCACGGCGACGTGCGCCGGTACAACTCGTCGAACGCCCCGCGGTCACCTCTGGCCACCAGCCGGACGAGGCGTTCCTCGTCCAGCTCGTCCAGTGCTCTCCTGCGTGATCTCACGCCAGCCAGACGCCCGGCACGGCGCGCAGGTTCTACATCTGCCGTGACCTGCGTCACAGTTCGGAATTCCGGCCGCCAGCTCCGATCCGGTTCGGTTGCCGGCGAGTCCGATCCGGCCGAATCAGCCGGAACTTCGCGCCCTCCAGGTCGTTCAGGCTCAGCCCGGCCACCCGCCCGCGGGGCCGCCGCCGCCACGGAGAGCCCGCTCAAGCCGTCCGGTCTCACCAGCAGCTGAACCACTGGTAAAGGCTGCCCAACCGCTCGAACCACCCTGCCATTACCGCTCCTCGCGCGGTGTTCTGCCACGAGACGTGCTTCTCGAATGCTCCGCCGGACCTGGATCGAGCCGACGGGTGCCGCCCCATCGCCGGGCCCAACCACCTCTCACGCCAGACCCTGTGGGCGGCAATCAGGTCGCGATACCAGGCGCACGACGCCTTTGGCGTGCGGCGCCGGGTTTCGAATTCGACGTGGACGAGGCCGAACCTTTGATGGAACCCTTCCGCCCACCGAACAGGCTGTCATTGCAGACCATCCTTGACTGTGAGTAACCAGCTGCCGCAAGTCCGCTATGTGGCAATGAAGTTGCCACATACAGCCAGCCTGCTCCCCGGACGCTTCCGATGGGCGGAGATCAGGCGGCGGGCCACCTCGGTCCGGCGCGGATCGATGACGATCAGGGAGCAGCCCGCCCCGGTCGCCCTGACCGCCCGCGAGGTCGACGTGCTGCGCGCCGTCGCCGACGGGCTGTCCAACGTGGAGATCGGCCGCCGGCTTGTCATCGCGGAGGCCACGGTCAAGACCCACCTCCTGCGGATCTTCGCCAAGCTCGACGTGGCCGACCGCACCCAGGCAGTGGTCACGGCCCTCGAACGCGGGCTGCTCGGCGAGCGCTGGTCTCCGACGTTCCTCAGCCGTTGAAGTGATGGATGACATGCGAAGGGAAGGCCGGGTGGTACCCGATGGTGCCGGTGGTCCCGCCGGTGGGACTCGGCACTGCCGCTCAACCGGGACACCAGGATCCGCAGCGTGTAACAGCCCTGTACCAGTGTCTGGTTGGGCGGAACGCATCGAGCAGTCCGATGGTCCTGCTCAGCAGAATCGCCCAACAGTGAGGAAGAGACGATGCGCGTTCGCCAGGTCACCTTCGCGGCCCTCGCCGTTGCCGCGGGCCTCGCACTCACGGCCTGTCAGAACGACGACGCGGACCAGGCCAAGCCCGCCCCCACGCAGACCGCCTCCACCGTGCCCGCCGCCTCGCCCACCGCCGTGACCCCCACCACCAGGACCACCCCCACGGGCAAGAGCAAGCCCACCTCATCCCCCTCCCCCACCGTCGGCAGGTCCGGCAGCAAGTGCGGGACCGACGATCTGACGATCACCGCCGTGGACCGCACCATCGACGGCGACAAGGACCGCACCGTCGTGGTCGAGCTGAAGAACCACAGCGGCCACGACTGCGAGATCTCCGGCTACGCGAGCGTCGACCTGAACACCACCGCGGGCCCGCTGACCGCGGATCAGTCCGGCGAGCCCGTCGTCCCGGGCGTCGTCAAGAGCGGGAAGTCCACGTTCTTCGGCATCACCTACCCGAACAACACCTCGGGTGGCTCCGGCGTGCGCATCACCCGACTGGTCATCTCTCCGCCCGGCGACCCGAAGTCGGTGTCCCTCCCTTGGCCGGGCGCCGCCAGCCTGCCCGTCTCGGACAAGCCCGGCTCCCCGGTGAAGATCGGCCCGATGGGCAGCGCCGGCCAGGGTGGCTGAGCCGCCCCCGGCAGCGCGATCAGCCGCGACGCGGTCCGGAAGCACCTCCAGTGCCTTGGACTTGCCGCTGCCGTTCTGCCCCCTCAGGAGCAGTCGGCCCTCGTGGAAGGCGAAGGTCTCGTCGTAGTAGCGCCAGACGTTGAGGATGCCGGCTCCGGAGGGCTGCCATCGCACTGCTGTGGTCACCGTCGGGAACGCGGAGCGCTACGGGAGCTGTGTCACGGTCATCGGAGGTCTTCCCTGGTCAGATTGCGGGACCGTCGGTCACGGTGGTCCGGTACCGGAACTCCGCAGGCCGGGGAACCGTGCGGTCGCCGATCCGACGGGCCAGGCCGAAGTCGCCGAGGACTCGAACGGCATCGGCCGCGAGGCGCTGGGCGCCGTCCTCCGACTGGTAGCTCTTCGCCCACCCGGAGCCGCTGATGGCTGCTCTGCACGACCTCGCGCAGGAACCCGACCAGCGCAGCGGTCTGGCCGATGGCATCCGGATCGCTCGCATGTCGTCGTGGAGCGCTCACCATTCTCCCCTCGGTCGGTGACGAACGTTCCAGGACGGGGGCGGACGCCGCGGTTGGAAGGGAGTCACGGCAAGGTGACCGAATACACACTCGGCAATGACCGGCACACAGCAAGTGACGACCTCCTCCGCAGCTCCAGCGCCGCTCGACATCGAACCGAGTTCCGTTCCATCGAACTGGGGGCCGACAGCTGCGGACGTCCGCCCCCAGCTCGCGGGAGCAGGACTTGCCCACCTCGAAGCGGCACAGCTCGTGGCGGAGAAGAACACGGAGACACAATGTCCTCGCCTGACCCCCGCGGCCCGTCGAGCACCCTTCCGCCGTATTCACTTACCGAGGCTGGACCCGACCGATCACATGCCGGCAAGAACCCCGCATCGACCGGTAGACCGTGCTCGTGGCGGCATCGGGGAGAAAGCCGGATCGGGAGTCCTTCCGACGAGACGCCGGCAGGACTCCCGATCCTGGGAGCTGCCGGAAGCCACTGCCTACTGTCCTGGTTCGAGGCCGGCCCGCTCGCCGTTCTGGTCAGCGTGGCCCTGCTGCGTGCCCAGGCCCCGGCGGACCGAGTCCAGGATCGTCAGGCCCTGGCTGACCAGGCCCGCTGCGATCTCGCCCAAGCCGTCGGTGCCGTTGAGCACGTTCACGTTGGCACCCGCGAGCCCGCCCGCCGCCTCCTTGACGATCTGCGGCAACTGGTCGATCAGCATCCGGTCCAGTGCCACCCGGCCGTGCGAGGCCGCCGCCTCGGCCTGGATCTTCATCCGCTCCGCCTCGGCCAGCGCCACGACCCGGATCCGCTCGGCCTCCGCCTCAGCCGGCTTCACGATCTCCGCAACCAGCTGCTGCTGGCGCAGTTCTGCCGCACGCTGGGCCAGCTCAGTCTGCGCCGCCAGCACCTCTTGCTGCGCGTGCGCCTGCGCCAGCGGGCCAGCCTGGGCGGCCTGAGCCTGGGCCTGGTCCACCTCGGCGCTGTACTGCGCTTTCACCACCGCCGTCTGCCGGGCGTACTCGGCCTGCTGCCGGGCGGACTGTTGCTCCGCCTCCGCCGCGGCCTGGGCGGCCTGCGCCTGGGCGATCTGGGCCTGCCGCTGGATGGCCGCCCGGTGCGGGGCTGACATCGCAACGATGTAACCGGTGTCTCCGTCGTCGATCGACTGGATCTGAAGCGAGTCCACGATCAGCCCGATCTTCGCCATCTCGGCCTTCGAAGTGTCCAGGACCTCAGTGGCGAGCTTCTGCCGCTCGGTGACGATCTCCTCGACCGTCATCGAGCCGATGATGGCGCGCAGGTGCCCGGCAAAGATCCGGCCGGTCAGCACGGACATCTGCTCCTGGTCGGACAGGAAGCGCTGGCCAGCATTGACGATGCTCTCGCTGTCGTTGCCGACCTTGAACGCGATCACCGCCCGTACCGTCAGCGCGATGCCCTGCTTGGTGACGCAGGTCTCGGCGACCTCTGCCTCACACATCGCCAGAGTCAGGAAGCGGACCTTGCGGAACACTGGCAGCACGAACGTGCCATGCCCGGTCACCACACGGAACGGCGCACCCGCGAGGCCGCGCTTTCCGCCTGAGATCAGCATCGCCTGGTCGGGGGCGGGAACGCGATATCCGAACATCCTGGTCGTCTCCTCAGCGAATGCCGCCGGCACGGTCGGCCCACGGGTCGTCGGTCGGGTCGGTCCACTCGATGACGTCTACCTGGCGTAGACCACGCGATTCGACCACCAGGACGGGCGTCCCCTTCGGCAGCGGCTCCTCCGACCACGCGAGGAAGGACTCCGAACCGCCCCTGATCTTCACCAGGGCCTCACCAGGACCGGCGGATCCCCGGGTACCGATCACCAACACCCCCGGGCACCCGATCACGGCCTGGTCCGACACCATCGGCGACCCCTCTCTCGTCGAACGTCGCGCGACCACCCTGGCAGCAGCTCGCGGCGGCGGTGCACAGGCGCACAACCGGCTTACCGCATCGAGGCACCGCTGCTTCCAGGGTGTCACGTGGCACTCGCGCTGTCGAAGGATGCGCAGGAATGCGTTTGGCCGCGCCGGGAAGTCCGCGGCACACGCATCGATACTGACCTGGCATCAGGTCAGGCCGCTACGGTGAGTCCTTCCACTTGGTCTGCCTTCTGCGCCGTGCCCGTTCCTGGAGCCCCCCACCCGCTGCGGTTTGAGGTCAACTACCTGGAACGATAGGTGCGGTGTGCGGCTATCAGGTCGCGGTACCAGTCGTAGGAGGCCTTCGGGGTGCGGAGCCAGGTCTCGAAGTCGACGTGGACAAACCCGATTCGCTGGCTCATGCGCCGCGTCACCTTGGGCGGCGGCCGCCGCCTCGGAGTGCGCGAACCAGGTCAGCCAGCGCCTTGATGATCGGGGCGCGGTCCCGGGCGGGGGTGCCGCGCAGGGCGACGACCGTGACACGGCGGCGGCCACGGTGGCAATCAGCAGGCAGGCGACGGGCGTCGCAGCGGCCAGGGTGAGCGGGTTCATTGTGGATGGCTCCCTTCCTCGGACGAACTTGCGGACCCATGTCAGCCGGGTGGCCACGCTCGGCGGTACGGATATCGGACTGGTCGGACCCGGTGGGCTCCTGGCAGGTGCTTCGGCAGCGTTGCGCCAGGTCAGCACACGGGCAACCAGCATTCGGGCGAGCGTCCGATCGGATCCGTCGGATGCGACGATCAGAGCTCCGCGTCAGGTCCGCGCGGCTGGGGCGCTTTCCGCGCTGGACGGACACCAGGAGGAGGCTGCGGTCCTGCTCCGCATATTCGCGGAACACCCTGCGGCCCATGGGCCGCCTGCTGTTGAAGCGGCGACCTTCCTCAGCCGCCTCGATCGAACGACATCGGGACCACGGCGCCCGGCTGTTGGGCGAGTTCGCCCGTGACACGTCCATCGACGGAACCACTCGTGTCCAGGCTGCCGAGGCACTGGCCGGGTTGGACGTCCACCAGACAACCGGAGCGGAACTGCTACTGCACTTCGTCAGGGAAGGCTTCGGCGGCGACATGAACGATGCCCTGAACGACACCGATGACCGAGCGCGTTCGGCCTCCCCGAACGCCCCCGAAGCCAACATGCAGCTGATGGCCGTCGGTGTGCTGGCAGGCATCGAGGAATACCGGAGCAAGGCCGTGGCTCTGCTCACCGAGTTCGCCCGCTGCGCCACCTTGACCGGGATGAGCGCGGGGGTCCGAATCGAGGCGGCGGAGACCCTCTTGGCGGTCGAGGGGCACCGCGCGGTCCACGTACGATCACCTCCCACGGGATCGCCTGCGTCATGGAAAGCCCGCTCAATCAATTACCCGGCCGAAGCCGACGACCTCTCGTCGCCGCGCTGCTCACACCTTCTCAACGGCGAAGGTCCGGCCAGTGTGGCGTTCGGCGAAGTACGCGTCGTTGGCTGCCCTGACCGCGCAGTCCGTGGCGTACCCCCTCACTGTGCCGTCCAGACTGGACGCCCGGTACCGGGCGCCGGGCCGGCAAGGAAGGGAGGGCTCAACTCCGGGGCGCGCGTCGACGTTATGGTGTCGGCAGTGCTGGAGGGACGGCTGCGGCTGGGCGGGCGGAGATGCGGGTCTCGAAGCAGACTTCCGCTGTACTGCTGCTGTCGGGGTCGCACCGGCGAAGAGATGCGCACAATCCCATCCAGAGGCGGTGAGGGCACGGGCGACGGCTGACGAGTTCTTCCCGGACTCCCAGGCTCGGAAGGTGGCGGCCGTGACACCCAGCACTCGGGCTATCTCGGTGGAGGGTATGCCCGCACGTTTCCTGTACGAGCAGAAGACGACACCAGCCGCCTCCATTCGGAGTCGTCCGATCACCGCAGACTCACGCCTTCCGAAGAGGACACGCTCGAGTACCTCAGCGGCGTTTCTGCGAAGTGCTCCCCCCTGATCGACGCCCTTCTTCCATTCCCGGTAGCGGCGGCTCAGACCAAGGCTGTCGATGCCCACGAGGTCAGCCCACTCCAGGATCGGCTCAGCGATGTCCCGGGCGGTTCCTAGTGCCGCATCAAGCAACGTTCGCCCTGTTGTGACATCCCGTCCGGTTGTCGTGCCGGACGGGATGTGCCGCCAGAATGATCACGTGGCTGAG
>NZ_JBICZB010000125.1:0-13274 GCF_043201815.1 Kitasatospora sp. NPDC048296 | reverse complement strand
AGCTAAGCCTCACAGCGCCGATGGTACTGCAGGGGGGACCCTGTGGGAGAGTAGGACGCCGCCGAACAATCATTCAGAAGAACCCCCATCCGGATTCCGGATGGGGGTTCTTCGCGTTTCCCCGTCAGGAGTTGGCCGAAAGCTCATGCGACGTTCGCCTGCGGACTGTGTTCGGCCTGCCTGTGGCCCCTATGTTCGAGCCTCCCCGGCCCACCCATGCCTTTATGACGGGAAGGACCTCACATGGCCTCCATCGACCGGCGCCGATTCCTCCAGCTGGGCGGCGCTTCCGTCGCCGCCGCAGGCCTCGGCGCGTTCCCGCCCGTGGTCAGCAAGGCTCTGGCCCTGCCCGCGATCAGCAGGACCCGTTCGATCGAGGACGTCGAACACGTCGTCATCCTGATGCAGGAGAACCGTTCCTTCGATCACTACTTCGGTACCCTCCGAGGCGTGCGCGGGTTCGACGACCCGCGCCCCACGCAGCTGCCGGACGGCCGGCCGAACTGGCACCAGCCCGCCGCCGCGGTAAAGACCGGTCGCTACTACGACCGCGGTCTGCCGGCCTCCGAGCAGGAGGTGTTGCCGTGGTACATCGACCCCCGGAACACCACCGAGCACCAGGCCGGTACCGACCACGGTTGGAGCAGCGGCCACCTCGCCTGGAACGAGGGGCGCCACGATCAGTGGGTGAACCAGAAGCAGGACGTCATGACGATGGGTCACCTCAAGCGCCAGGACCTGCAGTACCACTTCGCCCTGGCCGACGCCTTCACCGTCTGCGATTCGTACTTCTGCTCGGTCCACGCCGACACCGCCCCCAACCGCATCTATCTCTGGACCGGCACCAGCGATCCCCGCAACGTGTACGGGCGCAAGCCCAACGGCCCCGGCCTGTGGGAGCGCAACGGCACCAACGGCTACACCTGGACGACGTACCCCGAGCGACTGGAGTCGGCCGGCGTCAGCTGGAAGCTGTACCAGGGCGGTTCGGGCGAGCCGGGCACCCCGACGGACAACTACACCGACAACTCGCTGATGTTCTTCGAGCGGTTCCAGGTCGCCGAGGGTGCGTCGGGTCCGCTCGTCGACAAGGGGGCGACCGACCACACGCTCAAGGAGTTCCGGGCCGACGTCGAGCAGGGCCGGCTGCCCCAGGTCTCCTGGATCGTCCCGCCGTACAAGTACAGCGAGCACCCCTCCGCCACGCCCACCGACGGCGCCTACTACATCAACCTCGTACTGGACGCGCTCACTTCGAACCCCGAGGTCTGGGGCAGGACCGTCTTCCTCATCAACTACGACGAGAACGACGGCCTGTTCGACCACGTCGTCCCGCCGATGCCGCCGGTGGTCAGCCGCGCGGGCGGCCAGGGGCTGGTCTCCTCCGATCTGGAGGCGAGCCTCGGTGACGAGCTGCTCGACCTCGCCAAGTACCCGGGTGAGATGAGTCCGCTGGTCCCCGGTGCCGACCGGGGCGGGCTGCAGCCGATCGGCCTCGGCCCGCGTGTGCCGCTGCTGGTCATCTCCCCGTGGTCGCGCGGTGGTTGGGTCTGCTCGGAGACCTTCGACCACACCTCGGTGCTGCGGTTCCTGGAGGCCCGGTTCGGGATCGAGGAGCCCAACATCAGCGCCTGGCGCCGGTCGGTCTGCGGCGACCTCACCTCGGCGCTCGACTTCTCCGGCGCGGACGCGCGGCGGGTGTCGATCCCGGTGCCCGCGCCGATCGCCTCCCAGGGCAAGCCTTACCAGGTGCCGTTGCCCCAGCGGATGCCCACCCAGGAGCCGGGCACCCGCCCGGCCCGCGCCCTCCCGTACGACCTGCGGGTCAACGAGGAGGAGACCGACACCGCGGGGCGGTTCCAGCTCGAACTGGACAACCAGGGCTCGGCGGGCGCGTGGCTGTACGTCCACGACCGGACGGCGCCGACGGCGGCCCCTCGCCGCTACACGGTCTCGGCCGGCGACACCCTCGGTGACCACTGGCCGCTGACCGGCGCCGGCGGTTACCACCTCGTCGCCCACGGACCCAACGGCTCGGTGCAGGAGTTCGAGGGCACGGCCGGGGCCGAGCTGGTCGCGCGCTTCGAGCCGTCGAAGGAGCAAGTGCGCGTCACGGTCTCCAACAACGGGTCGACGACCCGGACGGTGACCGCCGGGAACGCCTACGCGAAGGGTTCGCAGCAGAGCCGCACCCTCCGCCCCGGCGCCTCGGCCCGGTTCACCTTCGACCTGCGCGCCGAGAGCCGCTGGTACGACGTCACCGTCGAGGCCCCGGACGGACCGGCGTTCCGCCGCCGCTGGGCCGGACACCTGGAGAACGGCCACCCCGGCACCAGCGACCCCGGCCCGCGCTGATCACCACCCCCGTGGTGCCGGACCGCGAGCGTTCCCGGGGATCGCTCGCGGCCCGGCACCGCCTCAACTCCCGCCACGCTGACCAGGGCGTACGGCTAGGCTGACCCGGTGATCGAGGACGGTGCGACGGACAAGGGCAGCGTGACCACGGTACGGCGGATCGGCGAAACGATCCGCCGGCCGGTCGGCGAGTGGACGCCGGCGGTGCACGCCTTGCTGACCCACCTGGAAGCGGTGGGTTTCACCCGGGCCCCGCGACTCCACGGCATCGACGGCACCGATGAGGTGCTCTCCCTGCTGCACGGCGAACCCGCGTTCTCGCCCTGGCCGCCGGCTCTGCGCTCGACCGACGGAATCAGCGAGCTGGGGCACTGGCTGCGCGAGTACCACGAGGCCGTCCGGGACTTCCGGCCACCGGCCGACGCGCGCTGGCAGGGCCAGGAGGAGGAGTGGCGGCCCAGCCTGGTCATCCGGCACGGCGACCTCGGGCCGTGGAACTCCATCTGGGACGGCGACCGGCTGGTCGGCTTCATCGACTGGGATTTCGCAGCACCCGGCCACGCCCTCGACGACCTCGCGCAGCTCGCCTGGTACGCGGTGCCGCTGCGGCCCGCCGATCAGCAGCGGAGAGCCGCGATCGTCGGCGAGCACACCCTGCGGAGCCGCCTCAACGCCCTCTGCGCCGCCTACGGCGCGCAGCCGGCCGCCGTGCTCGATGCGCTGGACGCCGTCCAGTCCCGCGAGGCCGAGCGCATCGAACGGCTCGGCGGGATCGGCCAGGAGCCGTGGGCGAGCTTCCTCGCCCGCGGTGACGCGGCCGAGATGGCGGCCGAGCGGGCCTGGCTCCGCTCGAACCGCGCGGCCCTCCTCCTGGACGGTTCGGTCGACTCGGACGGTTCGGTCGGCTCGGGCGGCTGAACTACCGCGCCCCCGGCAGCCGGGGTTCAGCCGGTCGGCTGCGCGGGCCGCCCCGGCACCCACAGCGGCACGGGCTCGCCGCGCGGCATGGCGCGCGCCGCGCCCTCCTCCAGCCACCCGTCCACCCGCTCGGGGTCGCCCTCACTCAGGTCCACCAGCGCGGCGGCGGCGATCCGGGCGCAGCACAGCACGAGCGCGAGGGTGTCCTGGCGGCGGTGCCGCTCCCGCACGTACGCGGCACCGCGCTCCTCGATGCGCCGGCCGTGGGACGGCCCGTCCTCGGCGGCCAGCGCCTGCACGCCGTGCCACACCAGGGTCAGCGCGCAGGGCTCGGCCGGGTGTGCCACGCCCTCCCGGTGTGCCTGCTCGCGGGCCTCGGCCGACCGCTGCCCGAGCCACCCCAGGGCCGCCGGCCCGTCGTCCGCACAGGACCGGAGGACCAGCTCGGCGGCCTGTTCCGCGACGGCCCGCAGCACGGCCGGCGCGGGCACCCGCAGGCCGGGCGCCGGTGCGTCGCCGAACGACAGCCACGCATCCGCGAACGAGGCGGCCCGTAGACCGCCCACCCAGGCGGGTGCTCCGCCGGTGGCGCCCAGCCATTCCCGTGCTCCCAGCCGGACCAGCCCCACCGCGACCAGTCGCGTCGCGTCCCCGTCCAGCCCCAGCGGCCGTCCACTCCGCACCACACACCCCCACCAGCACTCGTCACCCCGTGGGCACACATCCCACCACACCGGGAAGCGAACGAACTGGACAGGGGCACGTCACATCTCGGGACCGAGGGGTTCGCGCCTGCCGGGCGCGGTGGCGCGGCGACCGACCGGGGGAGGCCGGGGAGGCTCCGTGGCCGCGGCGGAGGACGGGACGGCCGTCCCGCGAGACCGGACGGCTCGGCTCGCAGGTGCCGGCCGGCGCCGGATGCTCGTGCGGCGCCGGCGGCCCCTTGTCCGTCACGGCGGGGCGGGACGGCGGATCGTCATGGCGGCTTTCGGACAAGCTGATCCCCGCCGCCGATTTCCCGGGATCTCCACTGAATCCCCACGCCTTCACCACGCTAGGGTGACTCCCGTTCCGCCGCCGGAAGTCCGGCGGTGGAACGCTTCGCCGACCACCGATTCGACTGGAGTGAGCGGGATATGAGTGTTCATCAGCTACTGAGGCGTGCGACAACCGCGGTGATCGGCAGGGGGATCGGGGCGGCCGCGGCGGCGTTCGCGCTGGTCGTGGCCGTCGTGCTGGGCGGTACGGTCTCCGGGATGTCCGTGGCGGAGGCCAAGCCCGCGTGGGGTGGTGCGGGCAAGTGGGCGTGCTCCGGGCAGCCGGTCGCGGCCGGGAACGTCATCACCGACTACGACGGCAAGGGCTGTGGCGGGTACGGCTCCTGGTACCAGCAGCCGGCGAAGGACGGGATCTGGACCTGCTCCGGCTCCCCGGTGGTCGCCGGTTACGTGATCACCGACCACACCACCTCCGGCTGCCGGGGCATCGGCTCGTGGCGCCACAGCCTCGTCCACGACGGAATATGGACCTGTTCCGGTTCGCCGGTCGTGCCCGGGTACGTGATCAGTAACCACCTGCGGGCCGGTTGCGGCGGCATCGGGAGCTGGCAGCACAACCTGCCGCACGACGGGATCTGGACCTGCTCGGGCTCCCCGGTGGTGGCCGGTTACGTGATCACCGGGCACACCACCTACGGCTGCGACGGCGCCGGCTCCTGGCGCCACAACACCGCCCGTGCGGGCCTGTGGGCCTGCCCGGGCTCGCCCGTCCCGCCCGGTTTCCGCTCCACCAGCTACAACGCCGGCGCCTGCGACGGCCTCGGCGGCTGGCTGCTCGCCCGCGCCTGACGACCAGCCCGGCCCCTCCCCGCGCCCCGTCCGCACCGGGGCGGGGGAGGGTCTCGTTCGTCCGTGCGCAGATCCGTTCGTCCGTCGTCAGATCCGTTCGGCGGACCAGTACGGGTCGCGGCCGGTGAGGGCGAGCAGTTGGTACTGGGCGTCGGCGCCGGGGGGTGTGGTGAGCGGGGGATCGAACAGGCCGGTGCCGGCCAGGTTGCGGTAGCCCTGGAACTCCGCGAGGGCGTAGCGGGCTGCGCCGGTCGGCATTCGGCCGTTCTCGCCGAGCGCCCGGGCCAGGTCCCAGCCGTGGACGACGGTTTCGGCGGTCAGTTCGCGGGCGTACCCGCCGACGTCGCGCAGGCCGTAGGACAGGTGCACCAGGCGGTCGGGGGCACCGGGCTGGTGGAGCGCGCGGACCGCGGTGTCGGCGGCCAGGGCCCACACGCCGACGGGGTTGCGCCCCAGGACGTCGCCGTCGAAGCGGTGGCCGATCGCCTCGGGGGTGTAGCCGGCCACCGCCTGGCAGACCCAGAGGTGCTGCGCGGCGAGGTGGTTCACCAGGGCGCGGACGTCCCAGTCCCGGCAGGGTGTGGGTGCCGTCCACCGGTCCTCGGTGACGGTTCGTAGCAGGCGGGTCACCTCCGCCGCGGCGGCGATGTAGCGTTCACGGACTTCGGCGTGGAACCCGGGTGGGTGCGGACATTCCATCGGAGGGCCTCCCTCCTTCCCTGCTCACTCTCAGTAAATCGCTACTGGGAGTGACCTGCCAGGTTTCCCGAGGCCGGACCCCTTGCGCAGGCCGGACAGGCCACCTGCGAGGGCCGGACGGCCACCGGGCGATCGCCGTGGGTGACCGGCGGGTGGCCGGCGGGTGGCCGGCGGGTGGCCGCCCGGCCCGTCAGCGGTCCGGGTCGGCCAGGACGGCCTGCGCCGCGTTGTGCCCCGGGATGCCGCTGACCCCGCCGCCCCGGACGGCCCCCGCGCCGCACAGCAGGACGTTCGGATGGGCGGTGGCCACTCCCCAGCGGGCGGCGGCGCTGCCCGGTGCCTCGTGCTCGACGGCGAACGGGAAGGCGAGGTCGCGGTGGAAGATGTGGCCGCCCGGCAGGCCGATCTCCCGCTCCAGCTCCGGCGGGGTCCTGGCCTCGACGCAGGGCCGGCCGTCGGCGTCCGTGGCCAGGCAGTCGGCGATCGGCTCGGCCAGCACCGCGTCCAGCTGCGCCAGGCTCGCGGCCAGCGCTCGTTCCTTGGCCGCCGGGTCGCCGAACAGCCGGGCGGGCATGTGCAGGCCGAACAGGGTGAGCGTCTGGAAGCCCTGTCGGAGGGCCTCCGGGCCGAGGATCGAGGGGTCGGTGAGGGTGTGGCAGTAGATCTCCGACGGCGGCGCGGAGGGCATCCGGCCGGCCCGCGCCTCGGTGTACGCGGTCTCCAACTGGCGGTAGCCCTCGGCGATGTGGAAGGTCCCGGCGAAGGCCTCGCGCGGGTCCGCGGCGGTGTCCCGCAGGCGCGGCAGGCGGCGCAGCACCATGTTGACCTTCAGCTGGGCGCCCTCCGGAGCGGGCCCCGGCTCCTCGCCCAGCAGCCGGGCCAGGGTGGCCGGCGCGGCGTTCACCAGCACCCGGCGCGCCACCGCCGTCGCCTCGCCGTCCCGGTGACGGTAGGACACCTCGGCGTCGCCGCGGCCGTCGGTGGCGATCGCGGTGACCTCGCAGCCGGTTTGGATCTGCGCGCCGGCCGCCAGCGCCGCTTCGGCCAGTGCGCCGGTCACCGCGCCCATCCCGCCGACCGGGACGTCCCAGTCGCCCGTCCCGTTGCCGATCACGTGGTAGAGGAAACAGCGGTTCTGCCGGAGCGAGGGGTCGTGGGCGTGGGTGAAGGTGCCGATCAGTGCGTCCGTCAGGACCACCCCGCGCACCAGGTCGTCGGCGAAGGCCCGCTCGACGGCCTCGCCGAGCGGCCGCTCGAACAGGTCCGTCCAGGTGTCCTCGTCTCCGATCCGTCGGCGCAGTTCGGCGCGTGAGGGCAGCGGCTCGGTGAGCGTCGGGAACACCCGTTCGGCGACCTGGCCGGTCATCCCGTAGAAGCGCTGCCAGGCCTGCCACTCCCGGTCGGTGCCGGTCAGCGCCCGGAACGAGTCCCGGGTGCGGCCGGGGTCGGCGGCGTCCACCAGCAGTCCGGTGGGCTTCCCGTCCCGAACGGTGGGCGTGTACGAGGCGATCCGGCGCCGTCGCAGGTCGAGCCGCAGCCCGAGGTCCCGGACCACCTGTCGCGGCAGCAGGCTGACCAGGTAGGAGTAGCGGGACAGCCGGGCGTCCACGCCCGGGAAGGCCCGGGTGGAGACCGCGGCTCCGCCGACCCGGGGCAGCTGTTCGAGGACCAGCACCCGCCGCCCGGCGCGGGCCAGGTAGGCGGCCGCGACCAGGCCGTTGTGCCCGCCGCCGACGATCACGGCGTCGTACCGGGAGGACGGGTGGGTGCTCATGGAGCCACGTTACGGCGTTTCGCGGGGGTGGGGAACAGTCCTGCATGGGGCGGCCGGCGGCCACCTCGGACCGGGGGCGGGCGCCGGACCCGTCCCGCCGGGCCGGCTGTCGGTGCCGCTGGCCAGGGTCTGCGGTATGGCGACAGTGACCTTCGTCGACGAGACGACATCGGGGCTGCGGCGGGACGCCTGGCGGCTGTGGCTCCCCGTCGACGAGGAGCGGTTGACGCTGCGCGAGCTGATTGTGCGACATCCCGCGGGTTCTCCTGAGCCCCGCTGAGTGTCTGAGGCTGTGGCCAGCGGCTTCGTCCTCCTTCGAGTGCTCTGCTGGCTTGTGACGTAACTTCGGGATTCCTGAAGCGTTCTCAGCTCATGCGACCGATCTGCGGTCCGGTCGAAGGCGAGGAGGCGCGGGTTGACGGCGCTGGCGGGTTGACTGCACCCTCGCCGACGACCACCCCGGCGTGAACGGCAGGATCGGCGTGCTCAGCGCCCGGTACACCGCCGCGGTGTTCGCGGTGCACCGGCCGCCGCCGGAGGGCTCGCTGGTCCTCAAGCTCCACGCCGATCCGGCCGCCTACGCCGGGGAGACGCTGGCGTACGCGCCGCTGGCTGGCACTGCCCCCATCGCCCGGCTGTACGCGGAGGGCGAGGAGTCGCTGTCGCTGCTGCTGGAGTACCTGCCCGAGCCCGCCGACTGGAGCGGGCCGCGGATGCCCGCGGTGCTGGCCGAGCGCGTCGCCGCCGTGCACACCGCCTCTCTGTGGCTGACCGGGGAGGCCGCCGAGGCGATGGCCGGTTTCACCATCGCCGCCCTGCAGGGCGCCCCGGCGCCGGCCTGGATCGCGGACCCGGGAGCGTACGGCGAGGTCCTGGCCGCCCACGCGGACGCCTACGGCCCCGACCTGGTGCCGCTGGGCCACCTCGACCTCAAGCCCGAGCACCTGCGCCAGCGCCCGGACGGCGAGGTGGTGCTGCTCGACGTGGAGAGCGTGCGCCCGGACGTGACCGGGCTGATCGACCTCGTCACCCTGCCCGCCGTCCTGCGGCAGGCCGGGCACGAGCTCGGCCCGGATCAGGTGCTGGGCCTGTACCGGGACGCCACGGCGGCCCGGGGCGCCAGCTGGACAGCCGGCTCGCTGAAGTCCGCCCTGCGCGCGTACGCGGCGGCCTCCGGGCTGGAGAGCCTGCACGGCCTGTGACCCGTCTCATCGAAGTTTGACCAGTCTCAGCGAAGTTTGACCGCGTACTTCTGGCTCTGGGCCCGGTTCTAGGATTTGCGGCATGGCAACAAGACTCGTGCAGATCAATATGAAGGCCCAGGACGACTCCGTGCTCGGCCGGTTCTGGGCGGAGGCACTCGGTTGGGGTGTCGACAGCGAGGGACCCGGCGTGACGAACCTCGAACCCGTGGGCTTCGACTACCCCGACCCCACGGCCGTCTGCATCGACATCATCACCCGCCCCGAACCCAAGACGGTGAAGAACCGGGTGCACATCGACCTGGCCACCACCTCGGCCGCCCACCAGGCGGAGTTGGTCGCGCATCTGAAGGACCTCGGCGCGACCCTCGCTGATGTGGGCCAAGGCGATGTCCCCTGGACGGTCATGGCCGACCCGGAGGGCAACGAGTTCTGCGTCCTGGAACCCCGCCCCATCTACCGGGACACCGGGCCGATCGCCGCGGTGGTGGTTGACTGCGCCGACCCGCGCGCGATGGCCCGGTTCTGGGGCGAGGCGACGGACTGGACGGTGCACGAGGTCGCCGGCGACCACGCCTCCCTGCGCTCCACCCAAGGCGTCGGCCCCTACCTGGAGTTCGTGTGCACTCCCGATGTCAAGAGCGGGTGGAATCGCGTCCACCTCGATGTCGCCCCCTACCTCGATGACGACCCGGCGGCAGAGGAATCCCGGCTGCGCGCCCTGGGCGCCACCGACCCTGGCATCGACCAGTCCTCGATCTCGTGGAAGATTCTGGTCGACCCGGAGGGCAACGAGTTCTGCCTCCTCAGCCCTCGCTGAGCCCGAGCGACGGCTCCGACCGGCTCGGGTCAGCGGCGAAGACGGCGTGGGGTCAGCGCAATGCCGCCAGAGACGGGGTGGCGTCCCCGGTGATCCAACGCGCCTCGTCGGACGCCAGGAAGGTCACGAGCGGGCCGAAAGCGCCGGAGCCCAGCGTCAAGGATCTCTCCAGGGCCCGCGTCCCACCACCCGTCAAGATCACCTGCCGGGTCGCCCGGACGGTCAAACCTCGCTGAGACTCGTCAAACAATGTTGAGACGGGTCAGCCTGGACCGGTGAACGCCGAACGCCCGCTGCCCCGCCGGATTCCTCGGTCCGGCCGGGCAGCGGGCGTTCGCATGCCGTCTACGGGCCCTCGATGCCGACAATGGTGCCGAACGGGTCGCACAGCTGGGCGATGCGCCGGCCCGGCCCGATGGTCAGCGGCCCGCGGTGGTGCTCGCAGCCGGCCGCCAGCAGCCGCTCCCGGACCCGGTCGACGTCATCCACGCCCCAGTACACGACCGGGCTGCCGCCCCTGGGGTTGCGTTCGTCGTCCGCCGGGTGGAAGCCGACCTCGACCCCGCCGATCTCCACCCAGGCGTAGACCGCCCCGGTGTCGCTGACGTCCAGCTTCACGGGGACGTCCAGGAGCTCACCCCACCACCGGGCCGACGCCTCGGAGTCTGCGGCGAAGGTCATCACGGTACGTACAGCGTTGAACACGGGTGTCCCGTCTCATTTGATCTTGCCGGTAGTCGAAGCTGTGACCAGCGGTGATGCATGGTCGGGTGAGACGGATCTTCGGCGGAGTCTCAGTTGACGTTGCCTGTCGGCGGCACTTCGGTGAGATTGTCTCAGTTGATGTTGCCGGTCAGCGGTCGTAGAGCGCTGACCGGCGGCGGTGATCGGCCTGTCGGCAGCGGCCCGAGCAGAAGCGAGCGTCGGCACGACGCTCCAGTCCTGCCAGCCAGGTGACCCCGCAGACCGGGCACTCCCTCGTCTGCTGCCGCGAGGCGGCGTCACGGAGCGCGCGGTCGTTCTGCTGGCGGCGCCAGTTGCGCGATCGGCATACGGTCGAGCAGAACAGCTTGTTCGACTTGGGGGCCTTCAATTTGGTGCCGCAGCTGGCGCAACTGCCCCGGTCGTCGGTGTCAGGGGAGAGGAGATCGTTGAGTCTGCGGGTGAGCTGGTCCAGCGGCTCCGGGTTGTGGGTGCGGGGCTCGTTCGGCATTGGGAACGGGTGGTTGGGCAGGGTGCGGTAGTAGCGCTCTTCCTCGATCCAGCGGACGAGCGGGTCCGCGACGCCGGCACCCTCGTATCGGTAGCCAGGTGCGACTCGGGCGCGGACTTCGCGGATGAAGCGGCTGAAGTCCTGGGAGTTGCCGGTGAAGGGGAGGCCGCGGAGCTCGGGCGAGGCCAGGAGGTCGGCGAGCGCCACGATGTCGGGGTAGGCGCTGGCGATGAGGCGGGGGTCCTCGCGGTAGGTGCCGGCACCCGGCGGGATGAAATGCCGCAGCCTGCGGTCACGCTGCTTCCGGAACCTGCGACCGTCCTCCCACCATCGCCAGCACCAACCGCCGGCTTGCCGCATGGCGACCACGGCGGTCTGCCAGCCGTGTTTGCGAGCCAAGTCGTGGTGGTCTCGCTGGGCCTGGATGATCTCCGGCAGCGGCCGGACGTCGAACTGGTCGTGGTAGGTGTCCGTCCAGCGCCCGTGGCGGAGACAGAGCCGGGTGCTGGTGCGGACCCAGTGCCGGGCTCGGGTGAAGACCCCTTTGGCGGCCAGGCAGAGCGTGCAAGCGGCCTGGACTCGCCAGCCATGGTCCAGGAGGTGACAGGCCGGGGGAAGGCCCTGGGTCAGGTCCGAAGTCCGCAGGTCGGGCAGGGCTTTCAGGAGTCGGTCGCGGGGGTGGCCGGACAGGTCGCTGATGGCGTCGACCAGTGCCAGCGGGTCGGGGTGGAGCCGGTGGCGGTTGTCGACGTGCTCGTGGAGTTCGAGGTGGGAGATCCGGTTCGCCGCGGCGAGCCGGTAGACGTAGGAGTCCCAGGTCTCGTGGTGGAGAGGGGGCAGGGTGCGCGGGAGCTTGCGTAGCCGCGGCGGCGGCAGGCGCCGGTTCAAGCGGCCTCTCCGCCGTCGTCCTCTTCGGTGGCTGTGCTGGGGCTGTCGGACTGGGTGTTGTGGTCGACCGGGATGGACTCCAACAGCCGCCGGGTGATGCGCTCGCTGTCGTCGGCGATCGCGCTGATGGCCGCCGCGCGGATGAGGTGGGACAGACTGCTGATGCTGCCGCCGGTGCGGGCGTGGAGGTACTTCGCCAGGCGGACCAGGCTGCCGAGCTCGTGGTGGTGCAGCCGCAGCGCGTCCTCCATCAGCGCGATCATCGAGCGCCATTCGGCCTGGTAGGAGAAGTTCCCGGTGTACTTCATCACGCAACGGGCCGCGATCTGCTTGCCTCGAACACCGGTGAACAGGCCCTCGCGCTCGACGTTGATGCCGGCGTAGACGAAGGTGGCGGGGATGTGCTCCGCGAAGTACTTCAGATGGTCCGACAGGTCCTTCCCGGTCGAGGTGGCCATGTTGATGTTGTGGATCTCGTCCACCAGCACCAGGTCGCAATGGGCGTCAGTGAGGATCTCGCAGACGGCATCCGCGATGTCCATCTCGTTGTGCCGGGCCTTCATCGGCAGGCCCAGGAAGTGCGCGAAGCGGGTGGCGAGTTTGCGCGGGGACCCGTTCGGCGGTGCGGAGACGTAGACGACCGGGATGCGGTCGTGTCCCGGGAAGCGCTGGCGCACTCGCAGTTCGTGGGCACGTCCCAGCTGCTTGATGGCGGTCGACTTGCCCGTCGCCCAGGGCCCGGAAACGATCAGCCCTCGGCGAGCGCTGATCTCCCTGCGGTTGACCAGGGTCAGCAGCCGGCCCTGATGGAGGACGTCCCGGACAGTCGGAGTCTCCACAATGACCAACTCGGAGTGGTAGTTGACCCGGGCTTCGTCGTACTCGTCCCGGGGGCGCGGGTCCAGGCCCTTCCACTCCTTCTCGGGCAGCAGGTCGAAGGCGATCGGGTCCTCGTCGACGAAGCGCCGCCAGCCTTCCAGCGTGGTCGTGGGCATCCGCCGGTCCTCGGGCTGCCCGAACTCCCGGGTGTTCACCACCATTTCTTGGCCTCCTTGCGTGCGTCGAACACTTTCAGCGGGACGACGTCGGCGAGCGGCTCGTCGGCCTCGGTCTCCTCGTCGTCCGCAGTCGGGGCGGCCGGCCCGGGTGGCGGGGCCGGCGGGTGCTCGGGCCGTGGCCATGCGGGTTCGCCGGTGGCCTGGGTGCGGGCGGCGACCTTGCGGTCCCGGCGGGTCTTGCGGTCGCGTGCCGGTTTGGGTGGCGCCGGGACGGCGTCGGGGCCGGCGACCACCCGCTCCATCAAGCCGTCGACGGCCTTGGCGATAGCGCCCTCAGCGATGTGTTCGCCCTGTTCGCGCAGGTTGCGGGCCTCGTGGTCCCAGGCCAGTTCACCAAACGGGGTCGGTGCAGTGGACAGCAGCCGCCAGGGAACGGTGATCCACCTTCCGCCGTCGCGGTTGTTGCGGAGCCAGACGAGCCGGATGTCGTAGGGGTCGTGGCGGACTTCCCAGAGGTTCTTCCGCTCGGTGATCCCGGACTTCTCCCGCCGGATCCCGTC
>NZ_JBICZB010000124.1:0-13433 GCF_043201815.1 Kitasatospora sp. NPDC048296 | reverse complement strand
GCACAACCGACAACGACTGAACACGACCAACGAGACCACTCAGTGGCCCACGATTGAACCGTCCAGACTGGCACCAGATTGGGCCGCCGCCGACAAAGCCACTATGCGGCAATCATTACTGGTCAGTCGAGTATCGCCAGCCCACACCTACGAAACAGCGCACCACCCCGGAATCCCGCCCTGCAAACTGGCCACGCAGCTCAATTGCGTTGATGGTCAGGCCGCGGGCAGTCTCCAAATACCCCAGCGATGCCGCGGCGAAAGGTGCTGTCGTCGGCCTACCGCTGCTGGAGTCACCGGCCACCCTTCCGGGCGGCGAACTCGCGAAGGCCAATGCTGCGCGATCAAGCGGGCCTACCCACCATCCGCCCACCGTGATCATCCTCGCGGCGTGTCTCCGGGCGCGTGTCCCGGCCAGTCGATCTTGCTGTGCTCCACGCCCCGCCCCGCACGCTCTGCCGGCACGCCCGCTGTCCCGGCAACTCTGGACTGGCCGTCACGACTTGGTTCGAGGAGGAGTCCCATGGCGCAGCGTCCCAGGCGTGGTCGGGTGTATCGGCGGTGTGGGTGCAAGGACGGAAGCAGTGGGAAGCAGTTGGGTTCGCGGTGTCCGCGGCTGGCCGCCGATGCCGGTCACGGCCGGTGGTCGTATGCGGTGGATCTGGCATCGGAGGACGGCAAGCGGAGAACTCGGCGGCGGGGCGGGTTCGCGAGCCGGGTGGAAATACCCGGTTGCTGATCGGCCGCTTCCGAGCCGCTGGTGCGAGTGCGGTCGCGGGAGGCGTGGTGTGCCCCTGAAACCGCGGGACGGGCACGCCGACCGGAAGGCCGCCGAGCCCGTCGGCGTAGCCCGGATGTGCCGACAGCCCGGCCGGAGGATATCCGGCCGGGCTGTCAGGGTGGTTGGCCGTGCTGAGCGGCTGGGGGATCAGCTCACGGTGACGTCGTCGAAGAGCGTGTACGTCGGATCGTCGGCGTAGTCGTCGTCGTGCGAGGCGATCGTGAGCGTGTAGCCGTGTCCGGCAGTGAGAGCCGAACTGACCTGGACCCAGCCGGAGTTCGCACTGCAGGTCTTGGGCAGCACCGTGGTGGTGGTGTTGGTCGTCGTGTCCTTGAGGGTGGCCGTCGCCCAGTCGTAGGCGACGGTGTCCGGGCACACGTTGTCGTACCAGAACGACAGCGTGCCGCCGCTACCGGCCGTGAAGGTCTGCGTGATCGAGCTGTCACCGTTGGTCGGTGTCGTGGCCCCGACCTGTGCGGCGTACGTGCCGGAGTGTGCACCGGACGCCACGACCGACGCCGTTCCGGTGGTGGTCCACCCCGTCAAACTCCCGCTCTCGAAGCCGCCGTTGGTAATGGGACTGCTGCCGCCTCCGGACGTGGCCGGGGTGCCGGTCGCGCTGATCTCCGCCGCGCTGGTCCAGGGCCCGCGGTTGCCGGCCTCGGTCAGTGCGCGCAGTCGCAGGTAGCGGCCTGGCTTCGCGGCGAAGGTGGCCGTCTTCTCGGCCTCGGTGTCGGCGAACGTCCCGGTGGCCACGGGCGTGCCCCAACTCGTGGTGGAGTCGGAGACGTAGACCTCGTACTGGCCGATGCGGCCGTTGACGCCGCCGTCCTGCCTCGGCAGGTAGCGGAAGCTGTCGACGTTGTACCGCGCGCCCAGGTCGATCTGGATCTCGTGGGGCAGCGCCGCCGGGGTGCCGGTGGAGTAGGCGGTGTGCCACATCGTGCCGGTGTTGCCGTCGAAGGCGTTGGTGGCGGCGTCGTTCTCGGCGGACGTCTCCTGGCTGTCGGCGTACGCCAGCTTCCACGCGGTCTTGTCCAGATCGGCCGACCCGCCGGTGCTGGTGCCCGGGGAGGGCAGGGTCGCCCCGGCCAGGGTGACCGCGAAGGCGCCGGCCTGGTTGCCGGCCTTGACCCACAGCACGCCGCCGCGGTCGGCCGGGTCGAAGAACCAGCCGGTGGCCGCCGCGTCGTACGCGGCCTTGGACGAGAGCTGGGTCAGCGCCGTCGAGCCCAGGCTGACGGTGCTCGGTGCGCCGCTCAGGTGGACCGTGAACTCGTAGCCGCGGGAGTCCGGCTTGCCGGAGTAGGATCCGGTGCTGGCGCCGACGTTCACCGTGACAGTGCCCGTGCCCGAGGCCGGCGCGGCCACAGTGACCTGCTGGGTGGCGAACGCGCCGTTCTGGTAGGCGCGGGTGATGCCGTCGTCCTCGTAGAGGTTGAACGAGGAGTTCCCCGCCGGGTACAGGTCGTAGGTCAGCGTCGACACCGGCTTCTCGCCGGTGTAGTTCATCTGCGGCCACATCGGCACGATGCCACCGCCCTTGACGAACACCGGCGTGGAATCCAGCGGCGCGGAGTAGCCGTTGAGCGTCGTCGGGCCCTGGTACACCTGCCCGGTCCAGTAGTCGGTCCAGGTACCGGCCGGCAGGTAGATGCCGTCGCGGGTGGTGCCGCTGGCGGTGACCGGCGCGACCAGGAAGGAGCCACCGGCCATGAACTCCGCGGAGGTGGCGTTGCCCTGGGCCACCGGGTCGTTCGGGTACTCCAGCACGAGGGCGCGCGTGGAGGGGACGCCGGTGGTGCTGGCGACCTGGCTCATCGTGTACAGGTACGGCATCAGCCGCATCTTGGTCTGCAGGGCCTTGCGGTTGGCCGACAGGTACGGCTCGGAGAACCGCCACGGCTCCTTGTCGGTGTAGCCCGTGCTCGGGTTGGTGTTGCCCCAGCCGGACATCGTCATGAACGCCGGGGTCCAGGCCTTCCACTCCAGGTCGCGGGTGAAGGTCTCCGGGCTGCCGCCGAAGATGCCGTCCACGTCGCCGGAGGCGTAGTTGAGCCCGGACAGCCCGGCGCCGACGACCGACGGCACGGTCCAGCCCATGGTCGGCCAGTCGCCGTTGGTGTCGCCGGTCCACACGATCGCGTTGCGCTGCGTGCCGGCCCAGCCGTCGACCGTCCAGACGAAGCGCCGCGCGTCGGAGTTGTTCTCGATCCCGGCCACGGCCTGGTTCACGCCGTCGAAGGCGCTCTGGTAGCCGCCCCCGATCCAGGCGACGTCGGTCTTGACCCCGCGCGAGCCGTCGACGCCGACCTCGGTGTTGATGTTGCTCAGGCCCGTTGAGGTCCACAGCCCGGTGTGGAAGCCGAGGGCGGACAGGCTGGAGACGCTCTGCTGCAGGTTGGTGTAGCTGCAGCCGTAGCCGTCGTTCGGCAGGATCCAGCCGGACGGCATGTTGGCGTTGCGGGCGTCCTGCGCGTAGCCGACCACGTCGGGCGTCGTCTGGTGGCGAAGGCGTGAATGGTCGCCGGTGTAAGCGGAGTTGGAGGCGTTCCAGCAGTCCGCGTTGCCCAGCTCAAGTCCCCACTGCGGGGCGAGGAACGGCTTGCCGGTGACGTCGGTGTAGGCGCCCAGGACGCCCTTGAGCGAGTCGGCGACGAAGTAGTAGGCGTCGAACCGGTTCTCATTCTCGGTCGTGGCGACCGGGCTGGTGAACGCGTAGGAGCCGGGTGCCCACGTGTTGCGCAGCACGCCGTAGCCGTTGGAGGACATGTAGAACGGCGCCGGACTGGCGTTGCTGTTCTGCTGCCACTGGTTGTCGATCGAGATCGGCACCGTCGTGCCGCGCAGCGCCCAGGGCCCCAGGCGCAGCCCCGTGCCGTAGTACTGCTCGGTGGCGCCCTGACTCAGGTGCTGCGTGGTCTGCGAGGTGGTCCAGGAGATCGGCGAGGACTCCTGCCACAGCAGCGTGCCGTCCGGCCGGTACGCTGCGAACGTCAACGGGGATTTGTACGCGCGCAGCGTCACCGCGCTGGTACTGATCTGGTAGTACGTTCCGGCGTCGGAGGTCGTCACGGTCGGGGTCGGGAACGCCGTGTTCACTGTGATCTCGGACCCGACCGGGTCGGTGAACGTCCCGGTCGGCCCGAGCCAGATCCGGAAGATGTCGGGCCGCACGAACACTACCCGGATCGCTGCCCCCGATGAGGTGGAGATCGTCGAGGTCGCGGCGGACTGGCTGAACCCGGTGATGTTCCCGGCCGTGCTCGTCGAGGCCGCCGATCCGGCCGGCGCCGCGCCGACCAGTGCCGAGGCCGCCAGTGCGGCGGCGGCGCCGAAGCGCAGGAGGCGGTGACTCCGGTTGGCGGGCCTGACTCTGATGGAGCGCAGGCCGGTTGCGAGCAGCCTTGTTCGAAGGCTGCCTCTCGCATGCTGCATGCGGGATCCTCTCACGGAGCGTGATGTGGGTGGCCGGCGCGGCGGCCCGCGGCTACTGCGGCCCGAGAGCCCCGGCCTACGTGGGGGTGCGGTGCGAGGGGTGTGCTGTGCGGATGCGGCGCGAGGCCCCGTCAGGGCCAGGACGGCGACAGATGTAGCCCGATTGAGCACACGGATTGCACCGCACATATTCGATTGTGTCAATAACTGGCTATCTTTGAGCAGAAATGAGCATTGAGAGCATGAGTGCCGAGCATGACGGCGGCCAGACCGCGACAGGGGTGGCGCGGGTGGGCAGCGCGCAGCGAGCCGCTGTGGGCGGTGAGTTGGTGGCACGGAGCAACGGGGCCCGCCGGTCGACTCTGTCGCTCATTTCGCTGCGGGATGGTAGTCGGGTTCGGGTGATCATTGCCGGGTCACCTCCGGGTTGTGCGGCCCGGGAGGGGTGGTGCTCGGTGCCGATGCGGCCCCAGGAGTTGCCGGAGGTTCCCGCGATGACAGCGGCGGTGGCCGCGGCGGCGTGAAGGTGCCGAGAATGCTGTCACCCGCGCTGAGCTGTGGCTTCAGGGTCACGATGCGATCACGTGGAAGGTGTTCGCGGCGTCGTTGACGCACGGTTGAGAATCCAAGGCCCAGGCCCAAGGGGTCCTCGCCGTCGACGTCCTCCACATGGACACCGTGTTCCTCAGGCGGCTGTCCGTCCTCTTCTTCACCGAGCACGGCACCCGGCGGGTACACATCGCCGGCGTCACCCGGCACGTCACCGCCGAATGGGCGACCCAGCAGGCCCGTGATCTCGTGACGAGCCCCAACAACCTGCGCACCACCGGCATCCGGTACCTGCTCCGCGACAACGCGGCTACTTCACCGAAGCATTCGACGCGATCTTCACCGCCGTCGGCGCCCGCGCAATGCCCATCCTGCGCGGCGTACCCAGGATGAACGTGATCGCCGAGCGCTGGGTCGGATCCTGCGGGCGCGAGGCCACCGATCGCACGGGGACCGCCCGCTCCACCAGCGTAGGCACGTCGAGACGGCGGAGCGCTTCGGTGACAGCCTCGCCCGCCTCGACGGCAGTGAGCCGGCGTTCGAGCGTGGCGGCGTCCGGACGGAACCCGGCCTCCTTGACCAGCAGGGCCTCGATCACCGGGGCGAGCGGTTCGCCGTGGGCGGGCACGGGCAGCGGCTGGTCGCAGACGGCGACCAGGGCCTGCCACACCGAGTCACGCCGTGCCGGATTGTCGCCCTCGACGCACACGTAGAGCGTCATGCCCAGGGACCACAGGTCGGAGGCCGGCCCGCCCGCCTGGCCCCGGGTCCGTTCCGGGGCCATGTACTCCGGCGAGCCGATGATGACGCCGGGAGCGGTGAGAGTGTGCGAACCGGATCCCGAAGTCCGTCAGCACGGCCGCGCTGTCCGACACAGCCAGCAGGGTCAACTCTCCTGCGCCGGGAATGTCCCGCATCGGTGAATCGGCTCGTGAAGGGCAGTGTAACCGAGGCGGGGTTCCGGCGTCTCCTCTGTGCTCCCCTCTCGGGTCTGTGCTCCCCTCTCGGGCGCCCTCCGGCACCACCGCTCCGCAGTGCTCGAAATGGCGGGCGACCGCAGTGGAGGAATCCATGTCGGTCGACGTCGCCTCCAAGGCACGTTCACTGCTTCCGGACGGGCGGCCCAGCGGGCACGTCGGGTGGGATGCTCCCCGTCCGATCACGCAGGAGCCGGGTCTCCGGCATCGACACCTGCAAGCTTGAGGACCTATGTCAGACCGCTTCTCCGGCCCCCGGGACGCTCGCCGAACCTGCCATCGACATCACGGACCTGTACGCCTTCCCCGCCCGGAGGAGGCAGGCCGACTGGCTCTGGTGACGAACGTGTTCCCCACGGCCGCGTCAACCGCCCTGTTCTCCGACGCCGTCGAGTCCGGACGCAGCTCGCGAACCCGCTCACGCAAGATCGTCAGCCCGCGCTCCCGGCCGATCCGCTCCGCGATCACCGTCACGGGCATCGTCGGAGTCTGCTTCAGCAGTTCCCGGACCACTGGCTCCACCACGTCCACCACCGAGCCCTTCGGCGCCCGCCGGTAAACCGGCGGGCGGTCCGAGGCCAGCGCCCGCAGCACCGTACTTCGGGAAATCCCCAGCTGCCGGGCCACCGCCCGGGCCGACAGCCCCTCGCTCCGGTACAGCAGACGGATCTCAGCCCAGTCCTCCACGTGGATCACCCTCGCTTCCTCCTGACTCCAGACCAGTGAAGTCAGGATGATCAAGAGATCCGAGTGCGGCCCGCTTTTGATTTGCCGTCCGTGGCCCTCATTTCAGGTTCTGGATCACTTTCCGGAAAGTGATCCAGAACCTCATTTCACCCGTTGCCGAGAGACGGCCGGCGGAACGCTCTGCCCGGGGCACCGACCGTGCCGTCCACCGGGCACTGCCGCCGGGCGGGACCGGTGATGCCGTGGGCATCATGGAGGCGGGGCGGCTGCAGGTTGCCCCGTGTGAGGCCGTGAGTCCTTCGCGATCAGCCCTTCGGTACTCGTGAGGCGTGTGTATGGAGATCCCATCGTCGGGAGAAGGTACAAGCCCCGACATGCCCTCCCAGACGGACGAGGAGCTGCTGGCGTGCCTGTTCGAGCAGGCACCCATCGGTCTGGTGGTGTACGACACGCGCCTGCGTCTGGTGCGGGTCAGTGCGGCCGTGGAGCGGGTCAGCGGCATCCCGATCAGCCGACTACTCGGACGCCATGTCCGCGAGATTTACCCCGGGTCGGACGGAGAAGTGGTCGAGGAACGCCTGCGGTCCGTGCTGGCCGACGGCGTACCCCGGCGTACCGAGCACCGGATCCCCACGCCGGCCGACGCCGGCGGTGAGCGGGTGTGGGCCGGCACTACTTTCCGCATGACCGGTGCGAACGGAGAGGTGATCGGGGTCGGCTCCATCCTCGTCGACAAGACCTCGCGCACCCGTGCCCGGGAGCGGCTGACCCTGCTGAAGGAGGCCGGTGATCGGATCGGCTCGACCCTGGACGTGCGGCGGGCCGCCGAGGAGTTCGCCGAGATCGCCGTCCCGCAGCTGGCGGACTTCGTCGCCGTCGACCTGCTCGACGGCGTCGAGCGTGGCGAGGAGCCCAGGCCTGCGGGCGGTGCGCCCGCGCTGCGCCGGGCGGCGGTGCGGTCGGTGACCCCGCAGGCCCCGCAGTCGCTCCACCCGGTCGGCGCGACCGTGGCCTTCCACCCCGCCACCCCGCTGGCCCGCTGCCTGGCGTCTGGGGAGGCCCTGCTGATCAAGAGCACGGCCGGCTCGCTCGACTGGCCGGCCCACGATGCGGGGCGGGCGCAGCGGATCGCCGAGAGCGGTGTCCACTCGGTCGTCATCGTTCCGGTGAAGACGCGGGACCTCACCCTGGGCCTGGTCCACTTCTACCGCTGGCGCGCCTCGCGTCCCTTCGAGGACGACGACCTCAAACTCGCCCAGGAACTGGCGGCGCGGGCGGCCGTGTGCGTGGACAACGCCCGTCGCTACACCCGGGAGCGACATGCGGCCCTGGCCCTGCAGGACAGTGTGCTGCGGGAACCCGCGCCGGCACACGGTTCCCTGGCCACCGCGCACCGCTACCTGCCCGCCCGCACGGGGGCTGACGGCGACTGGTTCGACGTCATCGCCCTGCCCGGCGCCCGCACCGCCCTGGTCGTCGGCGACGTGCCCGGCCGCGGCATCGACGCCGTCGCCCGCGCCGGTCGCCTGCGCACCGCGGTGCGCACCCTGGCGGGCATGGGGCTATCGCCGGACGAGGTGCTCGCGCACCTGGACGACACCGTCTCGGGAGCGGCCGAGCCCGAGCACGACGCGCGCGAGCCCCTGGCGGCCATCGGCGCCACCTGCCTGTTCGCGATCTACGACCCGGTGACGGGGCGCTGCCAGATGGCCAGCGCCGGACATCCGGCACCGGCCGTCGCGCGGCCCGGACGGCCCGCCGTCTTCGCCGACATACCCACCGGGCCCCCGCTGGGCCTGGGTGGCCTGCCGTTCGAGACCGCCGACATCGACCTAGAGGCCGGCAGCATCCTGGCCCTGTTCACCAACGGCCTCGTCCAGCAACGTCCCATCGACCTCGATGCCGGTCTCGACCGGCTGCGCCTCGCCCTCGCCGGGGCCGCCGACGACCTCGAAGAGCTCGCCGATAGGACCGTGGACGCCACCCTCGCGGCGAGCTCCCCGGACGACGACGCCGTGCTGCTCCTGGCCCGCACCCGGGTCCTGACCGCCGACGACGTCGCCACCTGGGACCTGCCCTCGGACCCGGCTGTCGTATCGCAGGCCCGGGCCATGGCCAACCGCCAACTCCGGGAGTGGGACCTCACGGAGCTCGCTCTGGTCACCGAGCTGGTGGTCAGTGAACTGGTCACCAACGCGATCCGCTACGGTCGCAGCCCGATCCAACTGCGCCTCATCCGTGACCGCGTGCTGACCTGCGAGGTCTCCGACGGGTCCAGCACCTCACCGCACCTTCGGCTGGCCCGGGACACCGACGAGGGCGGCCGCGGACTGTTCATGATCGCCCAGTTGGTGGACGCCTGGGGCACCCGTTACGGTCCGACCGACAAGACCATCTGGGCCGAACAGGCCATCCGTCCCGCCGAGTTGAGCTCCCTGGGAGAGGCACTCATGGCGGCGGTGAAGCCGCTCTGACCTCGCTCCCCCGGCTCCGACCGGGGCGAAGCCCGTGGCCAGCCCCACTCGCTCGTCGTCCGCTGGAGTCCAGCCGCACCTCCTGGGCCGAAGCACGGCGGCGAGTTCGTCTTCAGTCAGCCGTGGAACCGCCGCTCGGCGCCACCGTGGTGAACAGGTCGTCGCCGCGGACCCACCGACCGCGGCGCATCACGGCGACCAGGTCGTAGGTGTCGGAGTCGAGCACGACCAGGTCGGCGAGCTTGCCGGCCTCCAGCGAGCCGATCGAGTCGGAGAGGCCGAGCAGGCGGGCCGGGGCGGCGGAGAGTGACTCCACGGCCTGGTTGACGGTCAGCCCGTGAACGACCATGGCACGGCGGAATACCTGATCGAGCGTGAGCGTGGAGCCTGCGATGGAGCTGCCGTCGGGGAGCATGGCGACGCCGTCCTTGACCTGGACCTGGAGGGGGCCGAGGGGGTAGAGGCCGTCGCCCATGCCTGCGGCGCCCATGGCGTCGGTGATCAGGGCGACCCGGCTCGCGCCGGCGGTGCGGTAGGCGAGGTCGAGGACGGAGGGGTGCAGGTGGACGCCGTCGTTGATCAGCTCGACGGTGACGCGCTCGTCCTCCAGCAGGGCGACGATGGGGCCGGGGGCGCGGTGGGCGATGCCGGGCATCGCGTTGAAGAGGTGGGTGGCGACGGTGGCGCCGGCGTCGATCGCCTCCAGGGTGGTGGCGTAGTCGGAGTCGGTGTGGCCGACGGCGGCGATGACGCCGAGGTCGGCGAGCATGCGTACGGAGTCGAGGCCGCCGGGGAGTTCGGGGGCGAGGGTGACCATCCTGGCGTGGCCGCGGGCGGCGTCGACGAGTTTGCGGACGAGGGCGGGGTCGGGCTCGCGCAGCAGGTCGGGGCGGTGGGCGCCGCAGCGGCCCGGGGAGATGAAGGGGCCCTCGAAGTGGATGCCGGCCAGGACGCCGTCCTCGACGAGTTCGGAGAGGACGTGGGCCTGGCGGGCGAGGTCGTCGATCTCGCCGGTGACGGTGGAGGCGACGGTGGTGGTGGTGCCGTGTTCGAGGTGGGTGCGGGCGGCGAGCAGGGCCTCCTCGGCGATGCCGGAGGCGTAGGAGGCGCCGCCGCCGCCGTGGACGTGCAGGTCGACGAAGCCGGGGACGACGGTGTGGCCGGTCAGGTCCAGGTCGCCAACCTCGGGCTCGCCGCTCGCGATGGCCGCGATCCGGTCGCCCTCGACGGCCAGGCGGTCACCCTCGACGCCGCCGGGCAGAACCAGCCGGGCACCGGCCAGCACGACACGGGAGGAGGACATGCAATCACCTGCTCAAATTTGATTGGTACATGACTCAATAAGCTTTTTCGCGCACAGTTCATTCTCGGCCCGGCACCCCCAGGGGAGCCCCCTGCCTGGTGATAGCACATACCGTGCGGGTCGAGGGCTACAATTCCGTCATGCTCAAAGCTGATCGCGCCGCCCGGATCCTGGCGCATGTCTCCGAGTCGGGCAGCGCAGATGTGCACGAGTTGGTCGAGTTGCTCCAGGTGTCGTCGGCCACCGTCCGCCGCGACCTGCAGGAACTCAACGACCAGGGCCTGCTGCTGCGCACCCGCGGCGGAGCCGTCACCGGTGCCGTCAACCTCGAACTGCCGCTGCGGCACAAGCACGGAAAGCGGCAGGCCGAGAAGCGGCGGATCGCCGTGGCGGCCGACCGGCTGGTGCCGGACGGCGCCGTCGTGGGTCTGACCGGCGGCACCACGACGAGCGAGCTGGCACGGCTGCTGGCCGAGCGCGGCGGGATCACCGTCGTGACCAACGCCGTCAACATCGCGGCCGACCTCATCGTCCGCCCGGACACCCGTCTGGTGGTGATCGGCGGCATCGCCCGGACCACGAGCTACGAGCTGGTCGGGCCGGCGGCCGAGCGGATGCTCTCGCAGTACCACCTGGACATCGCCTTCATCGGTGTGGACGGCCTGACCGCGGGCGAGGGCTGCACGACGCACGACGAGATGGAGGCGACCACGGACCGGGCCTTCCTCCGCAGCACGGCACGGGCCGTCGTCCTGGCGGACAGCAGCAAGGTGGGCCGGGTCACGTTCGCGAAGATCTGCCCGCTCTCGGACGTCCACGACCTGGTCACGGATGACGAGTTGACCAGCGCGCAGGAGCAGGACATCACCGCCACAGGGGTGCGGGTCCTGCGGGCCTGACCTGAGCCCGCCCGCGCACGGCGCTCGTACGGTCGCCCCGGGCACCCCACAGGCCCGGAGCGACCGCGGACAGGACGGTCAGTAGGTGGCGATGCCCGGGTCCGAGAGGCCCGGGGTGCCGGTCTCGACGTGGCCGGCGAGGCGGCGGACGAAGTCGGCGGTCGCGGTGGAGGTGACGGTCACGTCGTACCAGTTGCGGCAGGCGCTCGGGTCGACGGTGTACGGGACCGTGGCGCCCCGGCGGACCTTGAGGGTTTTCGGCGATCCTCCGTAGGCGTTGGTGACGGTGAGGATGGCGTCCACGCCGGCCGGGTTGGTGAAGGTCAGGTCGAGGTTGCCGGTGGCCGGGTTGTGGCGCGCGGTGACCTCGGGCTCCGCCGTCTTCCCGGGGTTGCGGAAGCGGCGCAGGAAGCCGTTCGGGCCGTGGACGGTCAGGTCCGTGACGCCCTTGGAGTATTCCGTGTTCCAGGTGTCCGAGATCGTCTTGCCCGCCTCCGTGGTGTACGTCCACGGGCCGTCGGTGCGGCCCGGCGACGTCACCAGGAACTGGGCGCCCGCCGACGCGCCCGCGCTGAAGGCGAGCCGGTACGTGCCGGTGCCGGTGTCAGCCGAACCGTCCACGTACGGCGCGTACTTGAGCGGGCGGGTGGGCTTGGCGCCCGGCTCCTGCTTCGGCATCGTGCCGGTGGCGGGTGGGGTGGGCACGTAGTCCGGGTGCCGGTTGTGGTCCTTCGGGAGGTAGGCGGCGGTGGAGGGCAGCCTGGCCGGCGCCGCGTTCGAGGCGGTGAAGTCGAAGGCGGAGGTCAGGTCGCCGCAGATGGCCCGCCGCCAGGGCGAGATGTTGGGCTCCTGTACGCCGAAGCGGCGCTCCATGAACCGGATGACCGAGGTGTGGTCGAAGGTCTCCGAGCAGGTGTACCCACCGGTGCTCCAGGGTGAGACGACCAGCATCGGCACCCGCTGGCCGAGACCGTACGGTCCGGCCGCGTAGTCGGCGTCGCCGTTGAAGTGGTCGGCGTCGGTCGCCACCGTCGACAGGCCCTGCGCGTCGGAGGAGGGCGGGAACGGCGGCACCACGTGGTCGAAGAAGCCGTCGTTCTCGTCGTAGGTGATGAACAGCGCGGTCCTGGCCCACGCGTCGGGGTTGGAGGTCAGCGCGTCCAGCACCTGCGAGACGTACCAGGCGCCGTAGTTCGCGGGCCAGTTGGGGTGCTCGGTGAACGCCTCCGGCGCGACGATCCAGGAGATCTGCGGCAGCGTGCCTGCCTGGACGTCGCGGCGCAGACGGTCGAACAGGCCGTCGCCCGCCTTGGCGTTGGTGCCGGTGCGGGCCTTGTCGTACAGCGGGTCTCCGGGCTGGGCGTTGCGGTAGTTGTTGAAGTAGAGCAGCGAGTTGTCGCCGTAGGTGCCGCGGTAGGCGTCGTCGATCCAGCCCCAGGAGCCGGCGGCGTCCAGGCCGTCGCCGATGTCCTGGTAGATCTTCCAGGAGATCCCGGCCTGCTCCAGCCGCTCGGGGTAGGTGGTCCAGCCGTACCCGGCCTCCTGGTTGCCGAGGACCGGGCCGCCGCCGGTGCCGTCGTTGCCGGTGTACCCCGTCCACAGGTAGTAGCGGTTCGGGTCGGTGGAGGACATGAGCGAGCAGTGGTAGGCGTCGCAGAGGGTGAACGCGTCGGCGAGCGCGTAGTGGAAGGGGATGTCCTGGCGGGTCAGGAAGGCCATGGTGGTGGCCGACTTGGCGGGGATCCACTGGTCGTACATGCCGTTGTTGAAGGCCTGGTGGCCGCCGGCCCAGTCGTGGTTGAGGTCCTGGATGAACTGCAGCCCCAGGTCGTTGACCCGCGGACGGAACGGCAGCACCTCCTTCTTCGCGCTGTCCGTCTGGTGCCACACGGACTTGCCGCTCGGCAGGGTGACCGGGCGGGGGTCGCCGAAGCCGCGGACGCCCTTCAGCGAACCGAAGTAGTGGTCGAAGGAACGGTTCTCCTGCATCAGCACGACGATGTGCTCGACGTCCTGGATGGTGCCGGTGCTCCCCTGCGGGGCGATGGACGCGGCCCGCGCGATGCTCTGCGACAGCGACGAGAACGCGACGGTGGCGCCGGCCAGTTGGAGGAAGCGGCGGCGGTTCAGCTCTGCCATGAACGACCTCTGTCTGTCACGAGGGTGGAGGGACAGTGCCCCGAGGGGAGCCGGACCGGGCTACTTGACGGAGCCGGCGGTGAGCCCGGAGACGACGTGGCGTTCGATCACCGCGAAGAGCACGACGACCGGCACGATGGCCACCAGCGAGGCGGCGAACACGTAGTTCCACTGCACGCTGTAGGC
>NZ_JBICZB010000123.1:0-13497 GCF_043201815.1 Kitasatospora sp. NPDC048296 | reverse complement strand
TGGGATGGGACCGAGCAGTGCAGCGTTTTCTCCGGAGCAAGGGCACCACGCACACGGAGGAGGGCTTGTTCGGCAATGATCCCGCAGTGGCAGGGCCGGTCCGCCGGCACCTCGGCCGTACCCCCCGGACCCCAGGCGCGAGGGCGCCGCGCCGTTCCCCCGAGCGCCGCGCCGCCCTTGCCCTGGCACTGACCGTGCTGGGTGCCGTCCCGCTTGCCGCCTGCACCCCGGACACGCCGACCGCAGCGCAGGCGACGGCGACCGCCGCCGAGCCCTCTGCCCAGCCGGCACTGCAGGCCTTCTACGGGCAGAAGCTCGACTGGGCGGCGTGCGGCGAGCTGAAGTGCGCCACGCTGACCGTCCCCATGGACTACGCGCACCCGGAGAACGGGAAGACCTTCGAGCTCCCCGTGGTCAAGGCGGTCACCGCGATGCCGGACCAGCGCATCGGCTCGCTGGTCTTCAACCCCGGGGGCCCGGGCGCCTCCGGCGCGGCCCAGATGAAGGACGGCGGCGTCGACTCCTTCACCAAGCAGGCCCGGGCGCACTTCGACATCGTCGGCTTCGACCCGCGCGGCGTCGCCGGCAGCAAGCCCGCCCTCGACTGCACCACCCCGGACGACGCGCCCGACCAGGGCGGCGACAGCGACGGGCCGCAGGCGCTCTACCCGCGCACGGACGCCGAGCGGCAGGCCGCCCTCGCGGACGCCGACCGCACCGCCGCCGCCTGCCAGGCCCGCAGCGGCGACATCCTCCCGCACATCGGCACCCTCGACGCCGCCCGCGACCTGGACGTGCTGCGCGCGGCCCTCGGCGACGACAAGCTCAGCTACGTCGGCTGGTCCTACGGCACCTACCTCGGCACGATCTACGCCGAGCAGTTCCCGCAGCGGGTGCGCGCCCTGGTCCTCGACGGCGCGATGGATCCCGCCCTCGACTGGTCCGAGGAGGCGCTGAGCGGGGGCCGGGCGTTCCGCAAGGCCGTCGACGACTACGCCGACAACTGCGCCAAGATCGTCGGACAGGCCTGCCCGGCCGCCACCCCGGACGGCATCCGCACGCTCATATCCGACCTCTACACGAAGACCGCACGCCACCCGCTGCGCATCAAGGGCAGCGACCAGCGGCTCGACGAGAACATGCTGCACAGCGCCATCACCGCGTCCATGTACACGCCGGAAGCCCAGTGGCAGCCGCTCTCAGAGGGCCTGACCGCCGCACGCAAGGGCGACGGCACCAAACTCGCCGACATTGCCGACCACGGACAGAACCTCCAGGGCGACGGCACCGGAGATTCGGGCTCCACGCCCGCTCCCAAGACCTTTTCGGGTGCCCTCACCGCCGCCCCCGCCGCCGACACGACGCCACGCGACAACAGCGGCGACGCCCTGATGGCCGTGAACTGCCTCGACAACCCCCACCCCAAGGACCCGCAGGCGTACTGGCAGGTCCTCGACCGCGCCTACCAGGAGTCGGGAGCGTTCGGCGCCTCCACGGTGCTCGCCGACCTCAACTGCCGCAACTGGCCCACCGGGCCGCTGCAGCCCCACCGGGTGAAGGCCGACGGCCTGCCGCCCGTCCTCGTGGTCGGCACCACCGGCGACGCGGCGACCCCGTACAAGGACGCCCAGAGCCTCGCCTCCCAGCTCCCCGGCGGCATGCTGCTCACCTACAAGGGCCTGGGCCACACCGCGTACGGGCGCAGCAACGCCTGCGTGTCGGACGCCGTGGACGGCTACCTCGTCGACCTCAAGCCCGTGCAGCCCGGGGCGAGTTGCTGACCTCATTCTTCTGACGCATCCAGTCAGAAGATCGGGATCGTCGGCCTGGCCGGCGTCTCCCGATCGCCCAACAACCCTGGGGGACTTCTCACTTGTCCACTCGCACCATCGCGCTGTCCGCGCTCGCGGCATCCGCCGTGCTCGCGGTCGGCGCCATCACCCCGGTCGCGTCGGCAGCCGAGCCGACCGATCCCGCCACGACGACGCTGCCGGTCGCTGTCGCGTCCAGCACCGACACGCCGAACGTCGCGCTGGCCACCCCGTCCGACTCCGGCGCGCCCGCCAAGGCCGCCACCCCGGACCTCAAGCTGGACTCCTACGACCAGCAGAGCGGCCAGGCCGTCCTCGCGCCCACCGGGAACGCCACCGCCGATCCCGGCGCCGCGGCCGCCGCCACGGCGAGCGTCCAGCCGGGCCAGCTGATCGACAGCCCGCCGACCGACGCCGCCCCGCACGGGGCCCTGGTCAAGGTCACCGACGTCCGCCCGACCGACGACGGCAAGGTCGCGGTCAGCACCCGCCCTGCCGCGCTCACCGAGCTGCTGGGCCGGATCCAGGCCGCCGGCCGCACCGTGCTCGACCCGCGCAACATCCAGGTCCAGCCGCTGGCCAAGGACCTGAACGTCTCCTTCACCGGCGACAGCGCGGGCGGCAGCGGCTCCGCCTCGGCCGCGCTGCAGCTGAAGACGCACGCGTCCGTTCCGATTCCGGACCAGAGCTGGGCCGGCGGGGCCGTGACGGCCAAGTCCTCGGTCGACGTCGACGGCACGATCGAGCTCAAGCCCGTGGTCGACCTCGACTACCAGGGCGCGAAGTTCGGCCTCATCCCCCAGCACATCAACGTGGGCTTCGACCTCGGCGCGCACGCCGACTGGCACGTCACCGCAGGCCTCCACGCCGGCCTGACCCCGGTCAAGGTGCCGCTCGCCAAGCTCTCCGCCCACCCGGTCGTGCTGGTCGGCCAACTGCCGGTCGCGCTCACCCTGGAGCTCACCCTCACCGCACAGGTCTCCGCCGACGGCGACATCACCATCGACACCGAACAGGCCGTCGACGGCGCCTGGGGCATCCACGCCGAGTACACCAAGGACACCGGCTGGAGCACCACCACCGACCCCGGCACCACCAACGTCACCCCGGTCAGCGCCAAGCTCACCGGCAACGCGCAGGTGCGCACCGGCCTGCTCGCCGACGCCGGGGTCTTCCTCTACGACACCGTCGGCATCAAGGCCGGCATCGAGCCCTACCTGCGGGGCACGGTGAACGGCGGCATCAGCATCGACACCTCCGGTGCGCCGCCGAAGATCGACGGCCAGGCCTCCCTCTACGGCGGGCTCGACGTCAACGGCTCCCTCGCGGCACGCATTCCCTTCCTGGGATCCGCCTTCGAGAAGGACCTGACGTTCCCGCTCTTCCACCGCGAATGGCTGATCGCCCAGCGGAACACCGGCAGCGGCACCCCCGCCGACCAGCCGACCGGCTGACCCGCAGCTGACCGGTAGCTGACCGGTAGCGACCAACCCCTGCGGGGCCCGACGATCCCCCGGGCCCCGCAGGCACACCGACCGGCAGGCGACGTGCCGGATCACCCGACACGAAATGGAGAGCGCGACCAGGATGGTGCAGCACCCCAGGAGACCCCGAACTCTCGGCCTCGTCCCGGTGGTAGGCCTGCTGGCCGCCACCATGCTGAGCACGGGGTGCAGCGCCGACACACCTCCGGGCCCGACGCCGCCTCCCTCGACCTCACCGCCGTCCGTCCGGGACATCACGCTCTCCGCCACGCCGTCCGCGGCGGCGGAGCAGAAGCGTCTGGCCACGGACTTCCATGCGGCCGACGTCCAGCCGACCGGCCTCTACCTGCCGCCCCGCACCCCCGTCACCGTCGGCATCGCCCGCCCCTCGGGCGCGCCGGTGCCCGAGCTGCTGATCGGGACCTACGGCCTCGACGGGACCGACCAGGGCGAGGAGGAGAAGCCGCGCGCCCGTCCCCTGCCGGACGTCACGGCCACCGTGAGCGACGACGCGGGCGGGATGCTGTACGTCCGGTACACCAACGACGACCGGGGCGAAGTGCCCACGATCACCCTGCACTTCGGTTCGGCCGCCCGTCCCGTCCCGTACCACGTCCTGGGTCGCTCCCCGGCCGCCGACTGGCGCACGCGGCTCGCCGAGGCGACGGACGTCCCGGTGGCCCAGCTCGTCGGCGAGCACGTCGTGCTCACCGTCCACCTCGACTCGGCCCGCCGCAACGCCGGACAGGACCCCGACGCACTGCTGAACTCGTACGAACGCATCCTCGCCGTGGAGGACGCGATCAGCGGACTCGACGGCCACGACCCCCACGACCGGCGCAGCCCGCTGCGCTACTTCGTCTCGGAGGCGAAGGCAGGCATCAACCCCAACGCCTACGACGACCGGGTCGCCTACCCCTCCGACGCGATCGACGAAGCGCTGAACGCCGAGCAGCTGACGAAGAGCTGGGGCATCTGGCACGAGTTCGGCCACATGCACCAGCAGTCGTCCTGGCTCTGGGACAGCGTCATCGAGGTGACCGTCAACATCTACAGCCTCGCCGTGCAGCGCGACGCCGCCCGGCCGACCCGGCTCGCCGAGGACGGCACCCCCGACGCGGTCCGAACGTACCTGGCGTTGCCGGCGGCCAAGAAGGACTTCAACGCTCCGGACGCGGACCCCTTCGTCCAGCTGACCATGTTCGAGCAGCTCCGCCTGGCGTTCGGCGACCGCTTCTACCCCGACCTGCACAAACTCACCCGCAGGGAGGAGAAGGCGAGCGCCCCCCAGCAGTACTTCATCCTGAACGCCTCACGCGTCTCGGGACACAACCTGCTCGACTTCTTCACCAAGTGGGGCCTGACCATCACCCCGCAGACCCGGGCCGACGTCACCGCTCTCGGCCTGCCCGCCCCGGACCGGGACCTGACGACCCTCGACTTCACCAAGGCGCCGTAGATCCTTCCGACGCTTCGACGGTCCAGGTCACCTGGGGCCGAAGGTGTTGAGGAACACCACGGGTCCGTCGGCGAAGCGCCCGGCCGCGTCGAGGTCGAGCAGCGCGGCCAGCGCCTTGGCGGTGTAGGTGAGTTCCAGCTCCAGGCCGGCCTCGGACGAGGCCAGGCCGAGTGCGGCCCGAGCGCGCGCGGTCGGGTGCGCGTAGCCGGGTCCGAGCCAGCCGCGCTCGGTGACGATGTCGTCCGCGCCGAGCCGCACGTGCGGCAGCCGAGCGCCCCGGTTCCGCAGCAGCGTCCGGGACTTGGTGGCCAGGCGGGTGAGCGCGGTGCTGTCGAGGCGGAGGGTGTCGTTGACCACGATCCCCAGGACCCGGGTCCGTAGGCCGGCCAGCCGCAGTCCCAGGGCGAGTCCGGCGGCGGTGCCGCCGGAGCCCACCGCGGTCACGACCCAGCCGGGCTCCGGCAGCAGCCCCTGCGCCACCTGCTCGGCCAGCTCCAGCGCGCACTCGACGTATCCGAGCGCGCCGAGCGGTGAGGATCCACCGGGTGGCAGGTAGCGGGGCAGGGCCAGGCCGCGGGTGTGCCGGGCGAACAGCCAGGGCACGGCCAGCAGCAGTCGCACTTTGGTGTGGGCGAAGTGCAGGGTGGCGCCGGAGTCGCGCAGCCGTCGGAGTTGGGCGCGGACGTGGTCGTCGACCGGGTGGTCGACCAGCGCGAGCGCGACGTCGAGGCCATGCTGCCGGGCGTAGAGCGCGGTCGTCAGGCCCCAGTTGGTCCCCAGGCCGCCGACGGTCAGGATCGTTCGCGCGGGACGGCCGCGGCGGATTCCGGGCAGCAGCCACTCCAGCTTGCGAACCTTGTTCCCACCCCAACCCCCGTGCCCGTAGCCGCTCTCGTCCTTGAGCCACACTTCGGACCGGCAGCCGAGGCCGGCCAGCGGGCGCACCGACGTCGGGGCCTCGCCCAGCGGCAGGTGGGGAAGTGTGACGGCCACCTCCGGCCAGCGCTGGTGGATGAGCGGAGGAGATGTCATGGGCCGACCGTACGGCCGCCACTGGGTGATGGCGAGACCGTCGGCCCGCCTCATCAAATCCTCACCTTTTCTCCGCCAGGCTCCGCCGTGCGCGGCCATTGACGCGGTGACCGACGCAGTACGCCCTGGCTCGTACGATGCCCCGCCGGGGTGTCCTGCCGAACGCCTTCGAAGGAGCCCACGTGAACGAGAAGTCCGCCGGAGTCCCGGCGCGGTGGCGGTCGGCCGCGCCCGTGGTCGCGACCGCCGTCCTGGGCCTGGACACGGTGGCGTCCTGGTGCCTGTTCAACCGGGAGCAGCCGTGCTGGGGGAAGGGGTCGGGGCGCGTCGTGGCAGGATTCGGCGCGGCGGGTCTTGGAGTTCTCGGCCTGCTGGCACTGGTGGTGTCCTGGGTCGTGGTCCGCCGCTCCGAGTCCCGGGGCGGCGCGCTGACCGCCGCGCTGCTGGCGACGCTGACGACCCTGTCCGGTCTCGGCATGGTGTTCCTCGGGCAGCCGTCCTGTTGAGGGGCCCTTCCGCGCCCTGCACGGGTGCTGTGGTGATCGGTGGTCAAGGAGCCGTCGGAAGGTGAGGACGTGAGTGTGATGGCGGACCTGGTGGAACAGGCGCTGGCGGCAGGACCCCGCCGTGCCCGACCTCTTCGAGGACGGCGAGCCCCTGTACTGGGCAGACAACGAGGACGACGTCAAGGTCCTCGGCCTCTACACCACCCGCGCCCTCGCCGAGGCTCGCATTGAGCACTACCGCGAACTGCCCGGCTTCCGGGAGTCGCCCGGGGGCTTCGCCGTCCACCCGTACCCGCTGGACCAACGCCGCTGGCTCCGCGGCTTCCAAGCACCGCCCGGATCCTGACGCGCCGAGCGTGGAGCCGGGACGGAACCCGGCCCAGGAGAACTCGTATGCCCACCAGGGCGACCGCTACATCGCTGCCAGGTCCCGCGGCCGGCAGCGCCTGACCACCGGAGAGACAGAGGGCATGAGCAACAGAGGGAAGAAGTCGGTGCTGCGGATCTCCGTCCTGTCCGGCCGCCACGAACTGACGGTCCACTCGCTGTCGAGGTCGGCGGAGTCCTTCACCGTGAGCTATTCGGTTGCGCCACCGCTGCCCGACGAGCCGGGCTCCGTCTCACCGTCCGCTTCTCCGGTGTTCATGTGGCTGGAGGCCGTCGACGATCTCGGCAACCATTACAGCGACTTCGGCGGTGCCCGGGGCCTCAGCCCGGACGGCCGCCGGACCGTCGGGAGCATCGCGGGACAGCCAGGTCTGCCGTCGGGTGCGGTGTCGCTGACGGTCCGTCTCATGTTCGGGGTCGGCTCGGACAACTTCGGTTATGACCTGGTGCTTCCGGTTCCGGCAGCGGGCTGAAGGAGTGGCAGGGGCGGCGGTGTCAGGTCCGGGCGCTCATCGGGCTGGCCGGGGGTCGTCGCCGGGGAGCGTCGCCTTGAGCACGCCGAGCAGGCGGGTGACCTCGGTGGCGACGGCGGTGCGGGCGGGGCCGAGGTAGCGGCGGGTGTCGACCAGCCGTACGTCGCCGGCCAAGGCCTGGCGGACGGCGGTGGTGAACACCTGGTTGAGATGGGTGGCGATGTTGACCTTGGTCATGCCGGCGTCGACGGCGGCGGTCAGGAGCTCGTCCGCCACGCCGGAGGAACCGTGCAGGACGAGCGGGACCGGGACGGCCGCACGCAGCCTGGCGATGAGCTCGAAGTCGAGCGCCGCGTCGCGGGTGAGCATGGCGTGCGAGGTGCCGACGGCCACGGCGAGGGCGTCCACGCCGGTGGCGGCGACGAACGCCGCGGCCTCGGCGGGATCCGTGCGCGCGCCGGGTGCGTGGACGCCGTCCTTGCCGCCGACCTCGCCGAGTTCGGCCTCGACCCAGACGCCGGCGGCGTGGCAGTGCTCGACCACCTCGGCGGTGGCGCGCACGTTGTCCTCGTAGGGGAGCGCGGAGGCGTCGAACATGACCGAGGTGAAGCCCGACTCCACTGCTTCGTGGACGAGTTCGATGGAGGTGGCGTGGTCGAGATGGACCGCGACCGGCACCTTTGCGGCGCGCGCGGCGGCGAGGGTGGCGACGCCTATAGGGGCGAGGGCGCCGTGGTAGCGGACGGCGTTCTCGCTGATCTGCAGGATGACCGGGGCGTGCGCGGCCTCGGCACCGGCGATGATGGCCTGGGCATGTTCGAGCTGGATGACGTTGAATGCTCCGACGCCGCGCGCGGCGCTGGCGGCGGCGGTGGTGATCGCGCCGGTTCCGGTCAGGGGCACGGGTCGAACTCCTTGGCTGTGAGGGGCTGTTCGAGGGTCTGGACATCCACACGGGACCGCAGGGCCTGGTGGACGGCGGGGTCGAAGTCACCGGCGAGCGGTGCGGCGACTGCGGCCGCGGAGAGTGCCACGGCCTCGGCCAGTCGGTCGGGCCAGGGGGTGTCGGTGACCAGGCCGAGGGTGAGCGCGGCGACGGCGGCGTCGCCGGCGCCGGTGGGGTTGCCGGCCAGCCGCTCGGGTGGGCGGGCGCGCCAACTGCCCTGCGGGGTGACGGCGATGAGGCCGTGCTCGCCGAGCGAGGCGACCACGGCGCCGGCTCCGGCGGCGTGCAGCGCGCGGGCTGCGGCGACCGGGTCGGTCAGGCCGGTGGCGGCCGCGAGCTCGTCGGCGTTCGGTTTGATCAGGGCCGGCCCGGCCGGAAGCGCCGCGTGCAGAGCGGTACCGTCGGCGTCGAGCACTGCGAGGGTGTGGTGGGTGTGTGCGAGCTGGAGCAGTTGGGCGTAGGCGCCGGCGGGGAGGCCGCGCGGCAGGCTGCCGGAGAGGACCACGGCCTCGGCGTCCGGTAGCAGCGTGTCGAGGTGGTTGACGAACTGCTCCCACTCCTCGACACCCACCACCGGTCCGGGTTCGAGCAGGATCGTGGTGTCCCCGACGCTCTCCTCGACCACGGCCACCGTCCGCCGGGACTCGCCCGGGATCGCCAGCATGCGGTCGTCCAGTCCGGCGGCAGCGAGTTCGGCGCGGACCGCCTCGCCGGTGAGGCCGCCGGCCAGGCCGGTGACGACGGTCGGGTGGCCGAGGGCGTGCAGGATACGGGCGACGTTGACGCCTTTGCCGCCCGCACGTTCGGCGACCGCCCGGACGCGGTTGCTGCCGTGCGGGCGCAGTCGGTCCAGGTGGTGGGTGATGTCAAGGGCCGTGTTGAGCGTGACGGTGAGGATCACGGCGCGACTCCGGCGGCCAGCAGGTCCTGCGCGAGCAGTCCGGCGCCGTAACAGCCTGCCTCGTGGCCGAGTTCGGCGGGTACGAGCTGCGGCATCGCCTGGAAGGTGAGCCGGGCGGCCAGCGCTTCGCGCAGCGGAGCGAAGTACGGCTCGCCGGCCCGGGCCAGGCCGCCGCCGATCACGACGCGCTCGGGGTCGAGCAGCGTGACCGCGCTCGCCAGGCCGTCGGCGAGCGCGTCGACGGCCTCCTGCCAGACGGCGGCGGCCGTCCGGTCCCCGGCCGTGGCGCGCTCGGCGACCTGCTGGGCGGTGAGGTCCGGTTCGCCGGTGGCGGCGGTGTAGCGGCGGGCGATGGCGGCGGCCGAGGCGAAGGTCTCCACGCAACCGCGCCCGCCGCACGCGCAGGGCTCGCCGCCGGGGCGGACCACCAGGTGGCCGAGCTCACCGGCGCGGGTGTGGCTGCCGGTGAGCGGTCGGCCGTCGACCATCAGCGCGGCGGCGATTCCGGTGCCGACCGGCACGAAGAGGAAGGTGCGGCTGCCGCGGCCGGCGCCGGCCCTGGCCTCGGCGATGCCGCCGGCCCGTACGTCGTGCCCGAACGCGACCGGGATGCCCAGGTGTTCGGACAGCCAGTGCCGGACGGGCACGTCGCGCCAGCCCAGGTTGGCGGCGAGCACCGCGGTGCCGGCCCCTTCGTCGACGATGCCGGGTACGGCGACGCCCGCGGCGGCCGGACGGAAGCGCCCGGCGAGTTCGGCCGCGCAGTCCAGGACGGTCTCCAGCACGGCCTCGGGTCCGCGCTCGGCCCGGGTGAACCAGCGCTCCGTGTGGCGCAGGCTGCCGTCCTCGGCCACCGCCGCGCCTTTGATGTAGGTGCCGCCGACGTCGAGGGCGATCGCGGTGGTGCTCACGGCTGGGTCAGCACGATGGAGCGGGTGAGGTTGCGGGGCTGGTCGGGGTCCAGGCCGCGGCCCTTGGCGAGCTCGACGGCGAGCCGCTGGGCGCGGATGAGGTCGGCCATCGGGTCCAGTGTGCTGACGGACAGCGCGGTGCCGGTCGGCCGGACCTGGTCGACCAGTCCGGTCGGCGGCTCGCCGAAGAACCAGAGGACGCTGTTCGGGCCGGTGACGCTGATCGGGCCGTGCCGGTACTCCATGGCCGGGTACGACTCGGTCCACGATCCGGATGCCTCGCGCAGCTTGAGTGCCGCCTCGTTGGCCAGGCCGACTGTCCAGCCGGTCCCGAGGAAGGTGAACTGGCTTGCCGAGAAGGCTTGTTCGGGAAGCGGCTCGGTCAGTGCCCGCTCGGCGTGCGCGGCCAGGTCGGCGGGGGCGAGGCCGAGGTGGCCGCGCAGCAGCGCCAGCGCGGTGGTGGCGAAGCGGGTCTGGACGACAGACTTCTCGTCGGCGAACTCCAGGTCGATCACGGTGCCGGCGGCCGTGCTGATCGGGGTGGCGAGGTCGCCGGTGAGCGCGGCGGTCGGCGTGGTGCCGCAGTGCGCCAGGGCGGCCAGGACCTCGGTCGTGGTGCCCGAGCGGCTGATGGCGACGACACGGTCGTAGTCGCGGGCGGCTGGGAACTCGGAGGCCGCGAAGGCGTCGGTCTCACCGAGCCCGGCACCCTCGCGCAGGCCCGCGTACGCCTGGGCGATGTAGAGCGAGGTGCCGCAGCCGATCACGGCCACCCGCTCGCCGTGCTCCGGCAGCCCGGCGGGCTCCAGCCCCAGCGCCTTGCGCCAGCACTCCGGCTGACTGGCGATCTCCTGCTCGACGTGACTCATCGGGGCTCTCCTCGGTGGGGGCTGGGTGGCACTCGGGTGTCGATCTGCCCCGGGTGCACGTTTCATGTTGCACGCTTGATTGCGCGAAACTGATCTATTGATAGCTTAATGTGTCATCTATGAGCAAGGTCGGACGGCCGTGGGGGGGGGGGGGGGCCCCCCCCCCCCCCCCCCCCCCCCCCCCCACGGCCGCGGACGTGACGGGCTGGCCGTCAGGCTGTCGGCGGGGCGTCGAACGGAGCGGCCCAGGTCTGGTTGGTCTGGATCGCGTCCGGCGTGGCGCCGCAGTCGTACAGGTCGACCGGCGTGCCGGCGGCCGTCGTGGTGCCGCCGTAGACGTCCAGGCAGGAACTGGTGCCGGCGAGCTTCAGGTTGCCGTCCCGGCTGTAGGTCCAGGTCTGGTAGCCCGGGGCCGAGCCGCAGGGCGCGACGCCGACCCACTGCCCCTGCTGCTGGTTGAGCGCGCCCTTGGTGACGGTGCTCTGGGCGGTGAGACAGAGGCTGGTCGCGCCCGTCTGGAGGAGCTGGACGGAGCCGTCGGCGTTGCGCTGCCACTGCTGGTTGCTCTTGCTCGTGCAGGGGTAGACGTCGACCGGGTTGTTGGTGGCGGTGCCGGACGCGTGGTTGTCCAGGCAGAGCGACTCCTTGCCCCAGTCGTCACGCGAGACGGTGATCTGGCCGCGCGGGGTGGTGCCACCGCAGCCGCCGTTCGCGCTGACCTTGAGCATCGCGCTGTCGTGCGAGCCGACGGTGAGGGCGACCGTGCCGCTGGAGGAGCCGGTCTTGTGCGCCCACAGGTCGCGCACGCTGTAGGAGCACCCGGTGGTGTTGAAGCCCGCCGCCGCCAGGTTGAGCGTGTAGTTCGCGCTCGCGGCACCCTTGTTGAGCACCACGACGGCCCGGCTGCCGTCGGCGAGCGGCTTGACCACCACGTCGATGCCGCTGGTGGCGGCCGGCGTGCCGTTGGAGTTGGCGGCCCCGCCCAGCACCCGGTAGCCGCCCGCGCCCAGCGGGTCCTGGTCGACGGCGATGACCTCGGAGTTGCCGAGGATGCCGATCGACGCCTTCAGGTGCGGAGCCTCGGCCGGGTGGGCGGCGAGGTACGCGGGCTCGAACTTGCGGGCGTCGGTGGAGATCACCAGCGGCGCGGCCAGCGCGGAGAACAGCGACATCTGGCTGCGCTCCTCGGCGGTGGTCATGCCGTTGTCGCCGATCAGGAGCATGTCGGCGTCGTTCCAGTTGCCCGGGCCCTGGTAGCGGCTCAGCTCGACGGAGTTGTCGAAGCTCTGGTAGGCGCCGATGTTGTAGCCGCCGGGGGCGATCGCCTGGTTCCACGGGTTCTTGCCGTCCCCGTAGTTCCAGATGTCCGGGCCGATGCGCCACAGCTGGCCCAGCGGGCGGACCCAGTTCATCGAGGAGGACTTGTCCGGGCCGTTTCCGTAGCCGGCCGGGGCGGAGATGTTGAACATCACGTTCGGCGTGGGGGTGCCGGCCTGGTTGGCGTTGGAGACGGCCGTGTTGAGGTCGGCGGACATCCGCGCGTCGAGCGTGCGGACCGGTTCGACGTCGCCGCAGTTGTCGTACTTGAGCTCGTCGACGCCCCAGGCGACGAAGGAGTTGGCGTCGTTCTGCTCGTAGTACTCGCTGCCGTTGGGCAGGTTGGGCGCGGTCGGCTGGTCGGTGGAGCAGGTGTGGGTGCCGGAGGTCTCGTAGATGCCGAACTTGGCGCCCAGGCTGTGCAGGTAGTCGCCGTAGGCCTTCAAGTCGTATTCGAAGCCGGGCTGTTGGGAGGTGTTGCGGACGTCGGTGGCGCCGCCCCAGTTGAGGGCGCCGTGCAGGTAGCCGGCGCTGTTGCGGTACATCCAGCAGTCGTCCACGGTGACGGACTTGTAGCCCGCACTGATCAGGCCGGTGTCGGAGAGCGCCTTGGCGTTGTCCTTCATGTACTGCTGGAACGAGTATGTGAGCGGGTCGGAGCCGTCGAGCGGGGCCTGTGGCGTGCACTGGGCCCGCGCCCAGTTGTTGAAGCCCATCGGCGGCACCGCGCCGATCGGGCCGTTGGGGCTGGCCGAGGCGGTGTAGTTGGCGGCCGGGGCGTTCACGCCGTCATTGGCCGATGCGGGCGTCGCGCTGAGCGCGGCACCGGCGACGAGCACGGCGGTCGTCGCCAGCAGCGCGGTGGATCGGGGGGGCCGGAAGCGTCTGGTCACGAGGTGTGGGGATTCCTTCCATGTTTGACTGAAGTTGCGTCAATGATCGGAAGATCATGCAGATTCAGTCATGTGCCGAGCAGCTTCGGGCGGTTGGGCGGTCCGCGTCAAGGTGCAGATTCACCTCACGTTCTCTTCATGTTTCAACTGCAACGCTTCGGTAACGCGACTGGCCCGGCGGGGGGGTGAGGATGCACACTCTGGTGGCATTGATGCTCGATTTTGAGCAAACACCTATTGCACAGTGCACTTTCGTGCAACTTGCACAACCCTCACCTGGGCCGCCTCGGGGTCGGCCCCAGCTGCAAAGGCGGTATCAGAGATGAAGCGGCGTCTTCTCGCCCTGTCGGCGGCCACCGTGGCCGGAACGCTCGCGCTGTCGGGGTGCAGCAAGGGCTCGGCTTCCGGTTCGACCTCCGCCGACGGCGTCACCACGATCAAGTTCGTCGCCGCCGACTACGGCTCGAACGGCCAGAACCCGAGCCAGGCGTACTGGCAGGGCGTGATC